>JAFECY010000190.1 GCA_018241865.1 Pseudomonadota bacterium
ATGCCTCTTTATCGGCAAACGCCTAATAAACTTTAGTAGGTCATGTAACTTTTGGTTGACAGGATGGATCGGGATAAATCCTTTGAAGATCAATAACTTACTTCCACAATGCCCCCTGCTTTTGCCACGCCGCTGACGATTTGCCCATTGGCTGTACGCACCTGCACGACCTGACCGGCGGCGGCGTTATTCAGAGATTTACCCTCGGTGGTTACTTGAAAACCCTTGCCGGCCGTGGTCAGGCGTACGGATTGATTTTGCTGGATGGCTTGCGGCGCGCGCAGGCTGTCTTGGCGCAGCGGCATGCCGGCTGCCAGCGATACGGTCATGCTGCGGCCGATGGCTTGCGCCGGGTTGGTCAGGATGCCGGGCGGTAGGGCAGCCAAGTCGCCTTTTGCCAGAATCACATCGCTGGCCTCGACGACCTTGCCTTGTGCCAGCGGGCCGGCGGCGGTGAGGTAGTCGGCCATGACGCGTACCGTTGCTGCAATGTACACAGTCCACGGCGCGGGAGCGGTGCAGCGCACACCGACTGTGGTGCGGCCCCAGACCCGGCTGCCGGGTGGCATGAAGGGCTGCGGAGCGGCGCAGGCGACTAAGCGCAGACGCGTGTCGAACTGATTGACGGTGACGCTCACCTGTCCCGGCAAGCCGGCAGTTTGCGTTTGCAAGAATTGCTCTACCGTCTGGTGCAAGGCGGTGGTGTCTTGGTAAGTTTGGGGCGCGACCGGCGCTTGCTGCGCCGCAGCGGAAACGGTGACTAGCAATCCCGCCAGAAACTTGAAGAGTTTGATTGAACGGTACATGATGAATGCACGGAAATCCGACATGCAACCGATGATACCGAGGAGGGGGAATGCTAAAGCCGGGAATAAGAGGGGAATTCGGGCGTTGATCGTCCGATCAGTTGCAGGCTTGACTGCCTATGATTCAGCCTATACGAAACCATTATCGGCAGGCAGCAGGGTTTCTTGAGCCGGTAGCCGCGGAGGGTGTCATGATCGGAAAACTGGACGATTACTTGCGCTTCAACGAAGTCGCGCTCGGTTTGCGCGAACAGCGCCAGCAGTTGCTGGCTTCGAACATCGCCAATGCCGACACGCCGAACTACAAGGCGCGCGATTTCGATTTTAACAGCGCATTGCAAGGCGCATTGTCCGGCAGTGCAGCAGGTGCGCCCGGTGCGCTGCTCAAAACCGATGCCAAGCATTTCGATGTCGGGCAGAGCGGCTTGGCCGGCGGTGTGCAAGTGCAGTTCCGCAACACGCAACAGGGCAACATCGACGGCAACACGGTCGATATGGATGTCGAGCGCAATCAGTTCACCGACAACGCGCTGCGTTATGAGGCCGGACTGACGCTGATTAGCGCCCAGATCAAGAACATGCTTGCCGTCATCCAAGGATAATCACCATGTCGCTCTTCAATATTTTCAACGTCGCCGGCTCGGCCATGAGCGCGCAGTCGCAGCGCCTGAACGTCACCGCTAGCAATCTCGCCAACGCCGATAGCACCACCAGCTCCACTGGTGAAACCTATCGCGCCAAACAAGTGGTATTTTCCGCCGTGCCGGTCGCCGGCCAGGAAGCGACCGGCGTCAAGGTCGATCGCGTGGTCGAGGATGCCTCGCCGTTGAAAGTGATCTACGACCCCAAGCATCCCAACGCCGACGAAAAAGGTTATGTCACCATGCCCAACGTCAATGTGGTGGAGGAAATGGTCAACATGATTTCCGCCTCGCGTTCTTACCAGACCAACGTCGATACCATGAATGCGGCTAAGACGCTGTTGTTGAAAACCCTGTCCCTCGGCCAGTAACCAGGAGCCATCATGTCTTCAGTGCAAAACAACCCCGGCGTCACCGACGCGTTGATGAACGCGGTCAACGGCAGCAAGAGCAGCACGTCTGCTTCCGGCATTCAAGAAACGCAAGATCGTTTCATGAAACTGCTGCTGACCCAAGTGCAGAACCAAGATCCGCTGAATCCGCTGGACAATGCCCAGATGACCAGCCAGTTGGCGCAAATGTCCACTGTCAGCGGTATTGAAAAATTGAATTCGACCTTGCAGACCCTGATGGGCGATTACCAGGCCAGCCAGTCGATGCAATCGGCAGCGCTGATCGGCCACGGCGTGCTGGTGCCGGGCACAAGCGCGCACTTGCAGAATGGCCAGGCCATCATGGGTATGGATTTGGCGGGGCCGGCTGACAAGGTGACGGTGACGGTGCGCGATGCCGCCGGCAACGCCGTGCATAAAATCGATCTCGGCGGACAAGATGCCGGCACCATTCCGCTGGCATGGGATGGCAAGACCGACAGCGGTGCGACCGCCCCCGATGGCAATTACACGTTTGAAGTCGATGCTGTGCGCGGCAGCGATGCCGTTACCGCTACCCGGTTGGCATTCGGCCAAGTGGCGAGCGTATCGACCGGCAGTCAAGGTGTGAAGATCAATATCGCTGGTTTAGGCGCCGTCGCGTTTTCCGACGTGCGCCAGATTCTCTAATTTTTCCGTCCATCGGCCCATTTCAAGGAGAGCACCATGAGTTTCCAACAAGGTTTGAGCGGTCTGAACGCTTCGGCAAAAAGCCTGGACGTGATCGGTAACAACGTGGCAAATGCCAGCACGGTCGGTTTCAAGTCGTCGGAAGCGCAATTCGCCGACGTGTACGCCAGTTCGCTGACGGGTGCCGGCACGAACGATGTCGGCATCGGCGTCAAGGTAGCGGCAGTCGCGCAGCAATTCACCCAGGGCAATATCACTTCGTCGAACAATCCGCTGGATGTCGCCATCAACGGCGGCGGCTTTTTCCGCCTGAGTCAAAACGGCACGATCTCCTACAGTCGCAACGGCCAGTTTCAGCTCGACAAAGACGGCTTCATTGTCAATAACAACGGTCTGCATCTGACCGGCTATTCGGCCGGCGCGGGCGGTGTGCTGTCCACCGGCGCACCGACTGATCTGCAGATCAACACTGCCGACCAGCCGCCTAATCAGACCACTAAAATCAGTGCTGTGCTGAACATGGATTCGCGCCTGCCGGCCATCGATCAGACGGTGCAACCTTTCGATATGAATGACCCGACTACTTACAGCAATGCCAGTTCGGTGTCGGTGTTTGATAGTCTGGGCAATTCGCACGTGGTGCAAAATTTTTACGTCAAGACGCATCCGCTGCCGGCGGACCCGGCTGGCACGCAGGCGCAATGGCGCGTGTATGGTTCCATCGACGGTACTTTGCTACCCGCGCCGCCGGGCGGCTTGGTCGGCACGCTGACCTTCAAACCAGACGGCACCATCGACACCGCCGCCACGACTTTGCCGTTCGCTGGTATTCAACTTCCGGTCAGCACCGGTGCCACCACGCCGATTAGTGGCGGCGTCAGTCTGGATTTCACTGGCACCACCCAGTATGGCTCTGTCTTTGGCGTCACCACGATGAATCAGGATGGTTATACCTCGGGTCGTTTGTCCGGTTTTAACATCGCCGCCGATGGCACCCTCGTCGGCCGCTATACCAATGGCCGTTCCGCTACATTGGGGCAGGTTGTGTTGGCCAACTTCACCAATCCGAACGGCTTGGCTCCGCAAGGCAATAACGTCTGGGCCGCCACCGCTACATCCGGTCAGGAATTGGTGGGCGCGCCGACCTCGGGCAGCTTGGGCACGCTGCAATCTTCCGCAGTTGAGGATTCCAACGTGGATCTGACGGCCGAGTTGGTGAACATGATTACCGCGCAACGTGTTTATCAGGCCAATGCACAAACCATCAAGACGCAAGATCAGGTGTTGCAGACGCTGGTGAATCTGCGTTAAAGCTTGGCTGATCGTTGAGTACATGTCGTGCAAGTTGTTGCTCTCTCGCTCCGGCTTGTGCTGGGGCGAGTGAAGTGAGCACGGCTGCCAAGGCAGGAGACAAAAATGGATCGACTGATATACACCGCGATGACCGGGGCCAAGCACATCTTGGAGCAGCAGGCCACCACCACGAACAACCTTGCTAACGCCACCACGACGGGCTTTCGTGCGCAGATCGACGCTTTCCGCGCCGTGCCTGTAGTCGGTGCGCCGATGCCGACGCGCGCTTATGTCGTCGATTCGACAGTCGGCACCGATTTTTCACCTGGCTCGATTCTGCAGACCGGACGCGAACTGGATGTCGCTGTGCTCACCAAGGGTTGGTTCGCGGTGCAACTGGAAGATGGCAGTGAAGCCTACACTCGCCACGGTAGCCTGAAACTTTCCGAGAATGGCGAATTGCAAACCCAGAGTGGCCTCGCTGTGCTGGGTGACGGCGGACCGATTGCGGTGCCGCCGGATGTCAACCTCACCATTGCCAAGGATGGCACGGTGGCAGCATTTGCCACCAGCGGCAAGGCGGCGGCCAGCACCGTGCTGGGCCGCATCAAGCTGGTCAACCCGCCCGAGGGTGATTTGGTGCGCGGTAGCGACGGCTTGTTTCGCCTCAAGAGTGGCGAACAGGCGCAACTCGACGAGAACGTGGCGATCACCAGCGGTGCGCTGGAAAGCAGCAACGTCAATGCCGCCGAAGCGATGGTCAACATGATTAACCTAGCGCGGCAGTTCGAGATGCACATGAATTTATTGAAGAATGCGGAGAGTAACGCCACCAAAGCCAGTCAGATCCTCGCTTTGAGTTGAGGCAGTTCGTTGCAGAATGAAATCGTGCCGGTGCGTCCGTCGTCCGTGTTAAGCGCCGTTTGACATGAAGTAGGTTTTTTGGAGAAAAAAATGATTCGCTCACTATGGATTGCCAAAACCGGTTTGGATGCGCAGCAGACGCAGATGGACGTCATCGCCAATAACTTGGCCAACGTCAGCACCACCGGTTTCAAGCGTGCGCGCGCCGTGTTTGAGGATTTGTTGTATCAGACCATGCGCCAGCCCGGTGCCTTGTCCTCGCAACAAACCCAGTTGCCGACCGGTTTGCAGATTGGTACCGGTGTGCGTCCAGTGGCGACCGAGCGGATTTTCACGCAAGGTAATCTGCAGCAGACTGGCAATGCCAAGGACGTGGCGATTTCCGGCAGCGGATTTTTCCAAATTCTGATGCCGGATGGCACCACTGCTTACACCCGCGACGGCAATTTTCAGGCCGACAACCAAGGTCAGCTGGTCACCTCCAGCGGCTTCCCGGTACAGCCGGCGATCACGATTCCTGCTAACACCCAGAGCATCACCATCGCCCGTGACGGCACGGTGTCGATCCTGCAATCCGGCTCCTCGACGCCGGTGCAAGTCGGCGCATTACAACTGGCGACGTTCGTCAATCCGGCCGGCCTAGAGAGCAAAGGCGAAAACCTGTACGCGGAAACAGTCGCATCAGGCAATCCGAGCACCAATACGCCCGGCACCAATGGCGCAGGTGCGTTGATCCAGGGCTACACCGAAACTTCCAACGTCAACGTCGCGGAAGAATTGGTCAACATGATCCAGACTCAGCGCGCATTTGAGTTGAACAGCAAAGCGATCACCACGTCGGATCAGATGTTGCAACGCTTGACGCAGTTGTAATCGCGAGCGGACAGAAGAGCGGAGCGAATATGAAAACAATGTCGATCATGGCACTGGCGTTAGTCGCGCTGTCAGGTTGCGCGCTTGCGCCCGATACGATCGTCCAGCGTCCGACGACGGCACGCCCGGCGGAGCCGGTAGCAAGCCGCCCAGCGAACGGCACGATCTTTCAGGCGGCTTCGTATCGACCGATGTTCGAGGATCGGCGCGCGCGTCTGGTCGGCGATGTCTTGACCATGACCATCGTCGAGAAAACTTCCGCCAGCAAGAACGGCGCGAATTCCGGCGGCAAATCCAGTAGCGCCAACGGCGGCGTGACGTCGTTATTCGGCTTGCCGGCAACAACGCTCGGCAAGTTTAATGCTGCGGCCAATTCGACCAGTAAATACGATCAGAAGGATACGGAAAGTTCGAGTAATGCCTTCACCGGCACGGTTGCGGTGACAGTCATCGAAGTGCTGCCCAATGGCAATCTGGTGGTGAGTGGTGAAAAACAAGTGTCGATGGATAAGGGCACCGAGTTTGTGCGGGTCTCTGGCGTGGTCAATCCAGATCAGATCGCGCTGGGCAACAATATTTCCTCGACCCAGGTGGCCGATGCGCGCATCGAATATCGCACCAACAGCCACATCGACAAGACGGAACTCTTCAGCATGATGGCGCGGTTTTTCTTGAGCGTGCTGCCGCTGTAATCGGACGGGCTAGAACATGAACATGCCGAACACGACACTGTTGAAAAAAATGCTGGGCGCCATGCTGTGCGCCGTGGTGCTGACGCCGTTTGCCCATGCCGAACGCCTCAAGGATTTGGCTAGCATTCAAGGCGTGCGTCAAAACCAATTGATCGGTTACGGTTTGGTGGTCGGCCTCGATGGCAGCGGCGACCAAACCACGCAGACCCCGTTCACCGTGCAAAGCGTGGTCAGCATGCTGCAACAGATGGGCGTGAATGTGCCGGCATCGAATTCTTTGCAGTTGAAGAACGTCGCGGCGGTAATGGTGACGGCGTCGCTACCGGCTTTCGCGCAGCCGGGTCAGACGCTCGACGTGACCGTTTCTTCGATGGGTAATGCGAAGAGTTTGCGCGGCGGCACGCTGTTGATGACGCCATTGAAAGGTGCGGACAATCAGATTTACGGTATGGCGCAGGGTAACGTGTTGGTCAGCGGCGCAGGGGCGGCCGCACCGGGAGCCAAGGCGCAGATCAATCATTTGAGCGTGGGCCGCATCTCGGGCGGCGCAACGGTGGAACGTGCGGTGCAGAGTTCGGTCGGTCAGGGCGACGCCGTGTTTGTTGAATTAAATGACACGGATTTTTCCACCGCTAGCAAAGTGGTGGATGCCGTCAACAAACGTTTCGGCGCAGGCACTGCGGCGGCGCAAGACGGTCGCGTGATCCGTGTGCGCGCACCGATGGACAGCAGCGCCCGCGTGGCCTTCCTCGGCGAATTGGAAAGCGTCGTGTTGACGCCGGCGCAGACGATGGCGAAAGTGATTCTCAATGCGCGCACCGGCTCGGTGGTGATGAATCAAGCGGTGACGCTGGAAAACTGTGCCGTTTCGCACGGCAACCTGTCGATCGTGGTGACGACCGACAGCACGGCCAGCCAACCAGCGCCGTTGTCTGGCGGTCAAACTGTGGTGACGCAGACCTCGCAAATCGATATCAAAAAAGAGCCCGGTCAAGTCATGTTGCTCAAGGGCGGTGCGTCGCTGGCGGACGTGGTCAAGGCGCTGAACGCCATCGGCGCCACACCACAAGACCTGCTGGCGATTCTGCAGGCAATGAAAGCGGCAGGGTCGCTGCGCGCCGAATTGGAAATCATCTGACCCTATTCAAGCCATCTCGTCATGATTAATTCCACCGACCTCTCCGGCAAACTGGCATTCGACGCTCGGGACTTGAATGCGCTCAAGGGTGCGGCGGCACAGAATTCGCCCGAGGCGCTGAAGACAGTCGCCAAGCAATTCGAGGCGCTGTTCATGAACATGGTGATGAAGAGCATGCGCGAAGCCACACCGCAGGACGGCATGTTCAATAACGATCAGACCAAAATGTTTACCTCGATGCTGGATCAGCAGATCAGCCAAAACATGGCGAATCGCGGCATCGGCTTGGCTGATGTGTTGGTACGTCAGTTGTCGAGCCAACGCACTGTCATCCCGCCGGATGCGGAAGCAAAGCCCATGCCGTTGGAACGTGCGTCGGAAGGCGTGCTGGACGGCGATACGGCACCGGCGCTGGGTTTGCCGCTGAATCGTCAAGCGCAGATTGCTGCTTTTCAGGAACAGTTGCGCATGCAGGGCGACAGCCTGTCTTCCGTCACCGGCTTGCCGGGGCAGCAGGATTTGTTCGGCAAGACCGCGATGGGTGCGATCAACGCGATCGGTGATGCCAAAGCAGACAAAGTGGACAAAGCCATGCGTGCTGCGCGCCCGGCGCATGTGCAGGCCTTTGCGGATCGGCTTGGCAAATCGGCCGAAGAAGCCAGCCTGACCACCGGCATTCCGGCGAAATTCATGCTTGGCCAAGCCGCGCTGGAAACCGGCTGGGGGCGGCACGAAATCAAGACCACGGACGGTAGCAACAGCCACAACGTGTTCGGTATCAAGGCCGGGCCGGGTTGGAAAGGCAAGACCGTGACCGCCACCACCACCGAATATGTCAACGGCGTGGCGCAGCGGCGGCA
>JAFECY010000191.1 GCA_018241865.1 Pseudomonadota bacterium
AGTGTCGGCCCGAATGGCACGATGCACAAAGATGTCACCGTCAATTACGAAGTCGATAAGACCGTGCGCTACGTGCAGCAACCGATGGGCGGCATCAAGCGCCTGTCGGTGGCGGTGGTGGTCAACTACAAGCGCGAAACCGACAAAGCCGGCAAAGTCACCAACAAACCCTTGACCGATGCGGAAAAAGCGCAAATCACCGATCTGGTCAAGGAAGCAATGGGCTTCAACAAAGATCGTGGCGACACGCTCAATGTGGTCAATAGTCCGTTCGCCACGGAAAAAGAAAAGATTGATGCCGGCCCGTTCTGGAAGCAACCGGAAACTTGGTCGAGTGCTGGGTATTATGGCAAGTGGGCATTGATTCTTGCTGTCATTGCTTATCTGTATTTCACCTTCCTCAAGCCGATTATCGGTCGCATCGGTGAAGCCCTGAAACCGCAACCGATCCGCTTGGTGCATGACGAAGGCGGCAACGATGAAGAAGGCGAACACATGCCGCGCGGCTATGAGTCCAACTTAGAGCGCGCCAAGCAGCTTGCGCGCGATGATCCTAAAATGGTAGCCAACGTGGTCAAGACATGGGTGGGGGGAAATGAGTGACGCAGGGATAGAAAAAGGCGCGATCCTGATGCTAGCCCTCGGCGAGGACGAAGCAGCCGAGGTCATGAAATATCTCGGCCCGCGCGAAGTGCAAAAGCTGGGCGCGGCGATGTCGGCGATGAAAAGCGTCGGCAATTATCAACTGGAAACGGTGCTGCAGGATTTCCGCGAGCAAACCGAAGAAGCCTCGGCGCTCGGCGTCGATTCCGACGAATACATCCGCCAAGTGTTGACCAAGGCACTGGGCGACGACAAGGCGGCTTCCCTGCTCAATCGCATTCTCGGCTCCAAGGATTCCAGCGGCATCGAAAGCCTGAAGTGGATGGATGCACAATCGGTCGCCGAATTGATCCGCAACGAACATCCGCAAATCATCGCTACGATCTTGGTGCACTTGGAGCGCTATCACGCTTGCGAAGTGCTGGATCATTTCACCGAACGTTTGCGCAACGACGTGGTGCTGCGCATCGCCACGCTCGATGGCGTGCAGCCGGCGGCGCTGCGTGAATTGAACGAAGTGCTGACCAAGCTGTTGTCCGGCAACGAGAGCATCAAGAAAAAACCGATGGGCGGCGTCCGCACCGCTGCTGAAATTCTCAATTTCCTGTCCAACGAAAACGAGCAATCGGTGCTATCGAATCTGAAGAACTACGACGCCGACATGGCACAGAAGATCATGGACGAGATGTTCGTGTTCGACAACGTGCTCGACTTGGAAGATCGCGCCATTCAAACTCTGCTGCGCGAAGTGCAGTCCGAATCGCTGATCGTCGCCTTGAAAGGCGCGAATACCGAACTACGCGAAAAATTCTTCAAGAACATGTCGTCACGCGCCGCCGAGATGATGCGCGAAGACCTCGATTCCAAAGGGCCGGTACGCTTGTCCGAAGTCGAAGCACAGCAGAAAGAAATTTTGCAGATCATCCGCCGCTTAGCCGACGAAGGCCAGATTATGTTAGGCGGCAAGGGAGACGACGCTTATGTCTGATGTGCTGATTCCGAAAGAAAAGCAATCGGCTTTCCAGCGTTGGGAGATGCATTCTTTCGGCGACGAGCGCCCTAGCGTGCGCGCTGCTACGGCGGCTTCTTCGGCGGTGGCGCCTAAAGTGACCATCGAAGAATTGGCCGTCATCCGCGAAGAAGCACGCGCCAAAGGCCATGCCGAAGGCTTGGAAGAAGGCCGCGTCGCCGGCTTCGCGCAAGGGCAAGCCGATGCCGCCGCGCAAGCGCATCTGCTGCGCCAGATCGCCGCGCAACTCGGTGCGGAAGCAGCACAAGCCGATGAATTGATCGCACGCGATGTCATGAACCTAGCACTGGATTTCAGCCGCGCCATGCTGCGGACTGCCTTGTCGGTGCGCCCGGAACTGGTGTTGCCGGTGGTGGCCGAAGCGATTCGTTATCTGCCCAGCCTGCAACAGCCAGCGCTGTTGATGCTGCATCCCGCCGATGCGCAAATCGTCAAAAATCATTTGCAGGACGAGCTGGACAAAGCCGGCTGGCGGCTGGTCGAAGACCCGCAAATACAGCGTGGCGGCTGCCGCATCGATACTGCCAGCAACCAGATCGACGCCACCCTTGAAACCCGCTGGCAGCGTTTGACCGAAGCGCTCGGCCAAAACAGCGAGTGGCTCAATCCATGATCGGCCAGGCCGTCCGCAGCGGTCGCTGGCAATCCTATCTGCGCGATTGCAGCGCCCTCTTGGCCATCGCCGAACCGATGCAGGTGTCGGGTCGCGTGACGCGCGTCGCCGGTTTGGTGATGGAAGCCGTCGGCCTGAAACTCGCAGTCGGCAGCGCCTGCACCATTCCGCTGCCGAACGGCGCGAAGATCGAAGCCGAAGTCGTCGGCTTCAACGAAGACAAACTGTTTCTCATGCCGCAAAGCGATGTCGAAGGCATCGTCCCCGGCACCCGCGTCTTTCCGGTTGAGGTGGTGCATTCGCTGCCGCGCGCCGGTGCAGTCGATCATCCGCGCCGACGACCGAGCGATCGCGGCCGCCATCTGCCGGTCGGCGACGAATTGCTGGGCCGCGTGCTGGATGGTTCCGGCCGCCCGCTCGACAATCTCGGCTCGCTCAACGCCAGCCATGCCGCACCGCTCAACGTGCGCGCCGCCAATCCTCTCGGACGCGAACCGATTTCCCATATCCTCGATGTCGGCATACGCGCCATCAATGCCATGCTGACTGTCGGCCGCGGCCAGCGCATGGGCTTGTTCGCCGGTTCTGGTGTCGGCAAATCGGTGCTGCTCGGCATGATGGCGCGCTACACCAGCGCCGATGTCATCGTGGTCGGTCTGATCGGTGAACGCGGCCGCGAGGTCAAGGAATTCATCGAACAAATTCTCGGCGCGGAAGGCTTGGCGCGCTCGGTGGTAGTCGCCGCCCCGGCCGACACGCCGCCATTGATGCGGCTACAGGGGGCGGCCTACGCCACTGCCATCGCCGAACATTTCCGCGACGAAGGCAAGCATGTCTTGCTCATCATGGATTCGCTCACCCGCTATGCTATGGCGCAGCGTGAAATCGCGCTGGCAATTGGCGAGCCGCCCGCCACCAAAGGCTATCCGCCTTCCGTGTTCGCCAAGCTGCCGGCCCTGGTTGAGCGCGCCGGCAACGGCCGTCCGGGTGGCGGCTCGATCACCGCGTTCTATACTGTATTGACCGAAGGCGACGATCAGCAAGACCCGATCGCCGATGCGGCGCGCGCCATTTTGGACGGCCACATCGTGCTGGACCGGGCGCTGGCCGAAGCCGGACATTATCCAGCCATTGATGTGGAGCAATCGATCAGTCGTGCAATGCACAATATTACTGAACCGGCACACCAACAATTGACGCGCAAGCTGAAACAGCTAACATCACGGTATCAGCGCAATCGCGACTTAATCAGCGTTGGCGCTTACAGTCCGGGTTCGGATCCGGTGCTGGACGAGGCAATTGCGCTGCACCCGAAAATAGAGACATTTTTACAACAAGATATCCCTGAACGCGCTGACATAAACGAGAGCTTGAGCCAACTTACCGCTCTGTTCGCGTGATTGAATTGCGCCAAGCACGATTACCATTTCAATTATGGCCAACCTGTCCGCATTGACTACCCTGATCGATCTCGCGTCGAAAGACAGCGACAATGCCGCCAAAAAGCTGGGACAAGCTCTGCGCATGGCGGAAGACACGGAGCAGAAATTGAACCTGCTGCTGAATTACCGCGACGAATACGCCGCACGCTTTCAGACCAGCATGACAGCCGGCCTAACGGCAGTGGATTATCGGAATTTTCGGCATTTCATCGAAAAGCTGGATGCGGCAATCGAAGGCCAGCAATCCATTGTGATGGCGGCCAAGCACCAGACCGAAATCGAACGCAAATCTTGGCAGGATTGCGAGCGCAAGCGGATGTCCTACGACACGCTGGCAAGCCGAGCAGAGAAACAGTTGCAGCAACAGGAAAACAAACGCGACCAGAAGCAGACTGACGAACACGCAGCGCGTGCCGCAATGCATAAACGATAGACAAACGGTGACATCATGCAAACGCCAGCCATCCTGAATCCTGCCAGCGCCGTGTCGGCGCAGAAATCGCCCCCCTCATCGACCAACGGTGCAGGCGGCGATAGCGCGTTCCAGAACATGCTGTCGCAACAAGTCGCCGAACGTCAACCCAACAAGCCGGCAGACAACACACAACAAGCCAAGCCTGCCGACAATCAAAACACGCCAGCGCCACCCGGCGACGCGAAGAATACGGCCGCCAAATCGACCGATGAGGGAAAGACGGCACAAGCCGCCGATAAGCCTCGACAAGACGATGACAAGAAAGTCGCCGACGACGGCACAGCCATCCCGCCGACTGCTACCGAATTGATCGCCCAAGCGCTGAACGTGCCGGTGCGCGCCGACACCACCCCGGTCGAGGCTAAGGACAAAACGGATGCCGCCAAGGATGCCGCACTCTCCCCGCTGGCGCGTTTGCGTCTGAGCACCGCCCCCGATAACGCACCCAAGGCCGATCTCAAAGACACGAAAACCGCGACCGAACGCGCCGCCAAACCCGGTGCAGCGGCCGCCAGCGCTACCGACTTCGGCGCAGCCGTCAAACAAGCCGCCGGCGAGCATCGGCAGGCATCCGCCGAGACGTTTGCCGAGGTACATGCCGCCCAAATCAAGGGCATCGCTTTGCAAGCAGATGACAATGCACCGGCCGTCGCGCTCAACGCCGCGCCCACTCATCTGCAACAAGCCGGCTTCGAGTTGACGCAAGCCGCCGGCCAAGCCGAACGCCTAACGCCGCGTGTCGGCACGCCAGCTTGGGATCAGGCGCTGGGACAAAAAGTGGTATGGATGGTTGCCGGCACACAGCAATCGGCTTCGCTCACGCTCAACCCGCCCGACCTCGGTCCGCTGCAAGTCGTCCTCAACGTTCACAACGGCCATGCCGACGCCAGCTTCTACGCCGCGCAACCGGAAGTTCGTCAAGCACTGGAAGCCGCACTGCCGAAGCTACGCGACATGATGAGCGATTCCGGCATACAGTTGGGACAAACATCGGTCAGCGCCGGCACGCCCGATCAATTCAACCAAGCCGCGCAGCAACAGGCACACGCTGCTTCCCGCCAGAGCGGCCAAAGTTCTGCTTCAACCAGCGCCGACACCACGACTGTCGTACGCACCCAGATCCTCCGTAGCGGACAAGGTCTGGTCGATACCTTCGTCTAAGGCTACACTGAATAAGTTACTGCGCGGAGCAATCTGCGGCCTGCGGTGCTCACCGTACCATACGTACGGCTGCGCTCCTCGATCACAGCTTGCTCCGCTCGCTACACTTATTCAGCGCATCCCTAACCTTCTCTTGCATGCATCGCTCCACCACGCCATTCCACTATGGCGCGGCGGGCTTTCGGCGTAACATAAGCGGCGCACAGTACAAGGTGCGAATATGGCGCGATCACTGAGGGCAGCATAAGCGCAGATATGCAGCCGCTTCCCCTCTCTTTTCATCGCATACAGCGTCGTGATTTTTCACGATAATCAAATCAATCGCAGCAGTAAGGCAGGATCGAGGACAACACATGGCGACAGCACCCAAGGCAGTTCCAAAGGCACCAGCAGGCAAGGCGTCGGCACAGGAAGCGCCACCACCACCAGCGCCCAAAAAATCGGGCAAGAAGACGATGCTCATCGTCATCGTGTTGGTGTTGCTGCTCGCTGGCGGAGGCGGCGCGGCTTGGTTTTTCATGAATCAGGGCGGGGATGCACCCGCTGGTGAAGGCGAAGCCGGCGCGACCAAGGCAACGCACAAAAAAAAGGAACCGCCCAAAGCACCGGTCTTCATGGTGGTCGAGCCTTTTACCGTCAATTTGCAACCGGACGAATCCGGTGGCGATCGTTACCTACAAGTGGCGTTTTCGCTGCAGG
>JAFECY010000192.1 GCA_018241865.1 Pseudomonadota bacterium
AACGGCTTCTTTGCGCGACTTGCTGAATGCTTTGCGCGATACGTATTGCCGATCGATTGGTGCCGAATTCATGTATATCAGCGACTCGGCGCAAAAACGTTGGTTGCAAGAAAAGCTGGAATCGACTCGTTCGGCGCCGAGTTTTTCGGCTGAAAAGAAAGTGCACATTCTTGAACGGCTGACGGCAGCCGAAGGCTTGGAGCGCTACCTGCACACCAAATACGTTGGTCAGAAACGTTTTTCACTGGAGGGCGGCGAGAGCTTCATTGCTTCGCTGGATGAAACGATTCAGCGCGCCGGCGAAAAAGGCGTGCAAGAAATCGTCATCGGCATGGCTCACCGCGGCCGCCTAAACGTGCTGGTCAACATTCTCGGCAAGACGCCGAAAGATTTGTTCTCCGAATTCGACCATACCGCGTCGGAAGATTTGCCGGCTGGCGATGTCAAGTACCACCAGGGTTTTTCGTCCGACATTACTTCGCCGGGCGGCCCGATCCACCTGTCGCTGGCATTCAATCCTTCACATCTAGAAATCGTCAACCCGGTGGTGGAGGGTTCGGTCAAGGCGCGCATGGAGCGTCGTGGCGACAAACATGGCGCACAAGTGTTGCCAATCTTGGTGCATGGCGATGCCGCCTTCGCTGGTCAGGGCGTCGTCATGGAAACTCTGAATCTGGCGCAGACGCGCGGCTATGGTACCGGCGGCACGGTGCATATCGTCATCAACAACCAAATCGGCTTTACCACTTCCGATCCGCGCGATTCGCGTTCCACGCTGTATTGTTCCGACGTGGTCAAAATGATCGAAGCACCGGTGCTGCATGTGAATGGCGATGACCCCGAAGCAGTCGTGTTTGCTACGCAGATCGCGCTGGATTACCGCATGGAATTCAAGAAAGATATCGTGCTGGATATCGTTTGTTACCGCAAACTTGGTCACAACGAACAAGATACGCCAGCGCTGACCCAGCCGCTGATGTACAAAAAAATCGGTCAGCACCCAGGCACGCGCAAACTGTACGCGGACAAGCTGGCGGCGCAAGGCACGATTCCGGCCGATGGTGGCGATGCGATGGTGACGGCATATCGTGATGCAATGGATGCCGGCAAGCACACCGTCGATCCGGTGATCTCCAACTACAAGAGCAAGTATGCAGTCGATTGGATGCCGTTCCTGAACCGCAAGTGGACCGATGCCGCCGACACAGCGGTGCCGCTGGCAGAATTGCAGCGTTTGGCTACGCGCATCACCACCATCCCGGAAAACTTCAAGGTGCATCCGCTGGTGGAGAAAGTGCTGGCCGACCGCGCCACGATGGGTCGCGGTGAACTCAATCTCGACTGGGGCATGGGCGAGCATCTGGCTTATGCTTCGCTGGTGTCCTCCGGTTATCCGGTACGCATCACCGGCCAGGACGCCGGCCGCGGTACTTTCGTCCATCGTCACGCGGTTCTGCACGATCAGAAGCGCGAGAAGTGGGATGCCGGCAGCTACATTCCGCTGCAAAACATTTCGGAAACCCAAGGGCAATTTACCATTATCGATTCGGTGCTATCGGAAGAGGCGGTGCTGGGTTTCGAGTACGGTTATTCGACCGCCGAACCGAATACTTTGACGATTTGGGAGGCGCAGTTCGGCGACTTCGTCAATGGCGCACAAGTCGTGATCGACCAGTTCATCAGTTCCGGCGAAGTGAAATGGGGACGCGCCTCCGGCCTCGTGTTGATGCTGCCGCATGGTTACGAAGGGCAAGGACCGGAACACTCGTCCGCGCGCCCGGAACGTTTCCTGCAACTGTGCGCTGACAACAATATGCAAGTGGTGCAACCAACCACTGCCGCGCAAATTTTCCACCTGCTGCGTCGCCAGATGATTCGTTTGTTCCGCAAGCCATTGGTGATCCTGACGCCGAAGTCGCTGCTGCGTAACAAAGATGCCGGCTCGCCGCTCGATGATTTGGTGCACGGTTCCTTCCAGACTGTGATCGGCGAAAAAGATGACAAGCTTGACGCCAAAAAAATCAAACGCGTGATCGCCTGCTCTGGCAAAGTGTATTACGACTTGGTGCATGGCCGTAAGGAACGCGAGCAGACCGATACCGCCATTATTCGCATCGAGCAGCTCTATCCTTTCCCGCATAAAGCTTTTGCCGCTGAATTGAAAAAATTCCCGAATATGGCCGAGCTGGTGTGGGCACAGGATGAGCCGCAGAATCAGGGCTACTGGTTCCAAGTGCAGCACAATATCTTCGAGAACATGGAAGAAGGGCAGAAGCTGGCCTATGCCGGTCGTCCTGCTAGTGCATCGCCTGCGGTCGGTTATTACGACAAGCATTATGCGCAGCAGAAAGCCTTGCTCGATGCGGCATTTTCTAAACTCAAGGGCTTTGTCCTGACCAAATAAACACCCGGCGACGCGTCCGAAACGGGCGTGTCGCAAGAACAAACCGAAACGGAGAGTTACATGGCAATTCTAGAAGTCAAAGTTCCGCAATTGTCGGAATCGGTTGCAGAAGCAACCCTGTTGCAATGGCATAAAAAAGTTGGCGAGGCAGTGGCGCGCGATGAAAATCTGATCGATATCGAGACCGACAAGGTCGTGCTTGAACTGCCGGCACCGGCCGCCGGTGTCATCACGCAAATCATCAAGGGCGATGGCAGCACGGTCGTCGCCGACGAGGTGATCGCGGTCATCGATACCGAAGCCAAGGCCAGCGCCGGTGCTGCTGCGCCTGCATCAGCGCCGGCCGCCAAAGCAGCGCCGGCATCGGCTGCCGCACCCGCAGCGGCGGCACCGAGCGGTAGCACGATCGCGATGCCGGCTGCCGCCAAGATGTTGGCTGAAAATAATTTGTCCGCCTCTCAAGTTGCTGGTACCGGTAAGGATGGTCGCGTCACTAAGGGCGACGTGATTGGCGCACTGGCGAAACCGGCTGCCGTCACCGCACCGGCGGTGGCAGCGAAACCGGCGCTGCAGCAAGTCGCCGCGCCGATCAATCTCGATCTGGGCGAGCGCCCGGAAGAGCGCGTGCCGATGAGTCGCCTGCGCGCCCGCGTGGCCGAACGCCTGCTGCAATCGCAATCCACCAATGCCATCCTCACTACCTTCAACGAAGTCAACATGCAGCCGGTCATGGACTTGCGTAACAAGTACAAGGACAAGTTCGAGAAGGAGCACGGCGTCAAACTCGGCTTCATGTCGTTCTTCGTCAAGGCGGCGGTTGCTGCTCTGAAAAAATATCCGATCATCAATGCGTCGGTCGATGGCACGGACATTGTTTATCACGGCTATTTCGACATCGGCATCGCGGTCGGTTCGCCGCGCGGTTTGGTGGTGCCGATTCTGCGCAACGTCGATCAAATGTCGATCGCCGATATCGAAAAGAAAATTGGCGAATTCGGTGCCAAGGCCAAGGATGGCAAGCTGACGCTGGATGAACTGACCGGCGGCACCTTCTCGATTTCCAACGGCGGCGTGTTTGGTTCCATGCTCTCGACGCCGATCATCAACCCGCCGCAATCGGCCATTCTCGGCGTTCACGCCACCAAGGAGCGCGCCGTGGTCGAAAACGGCCAGATCGTGATTCGCCCGATGAATTACCTCGCCATGTCCTACGACCATCGCATTATCGATGGCCGCGAGGCAGTGCTGGGTCTGGTGGCGATGAAGGATGCGCTGGAAGATCCGGCACGCTTGTTGCTAGATCTGTAATCGACATGGCGGCAAGGGCTCGCCTTGCCGTCGCATAGGGATGAATCAACATGGCAAAAGAATTTGATGTGGTCGTCATCGGTGGCGGCCCCGGTGGTTACGTGGCTGCGATTCGCGCCGCGCAACTGGGTTTGAAGACTGCTTGCATCGACGAATGGAAAAATGAAAAAGGCGACCCTGCGCCGGGCGGCACTTGCACCAATGTCGGCTGCATCCCCTCCAAGGCATTGCTGCAATCGTCCGAGCATTACGACCATGCGGGACATGCCTTTGCCGAACATGGCATCGACGTCAAGGGACTGAGCCTGAATCTGGGGCAGATGCTGGCGCGCAAGGACAGTGTCGTCAAACAGAACAACGATGGCATTCTCTACTTGTTCAAGAAAAACAAAGTGAGTTTTTTCCACGGTCGCGGTTCCTTCGTTAAGGCGGAAAGCAGTGGCTACACGATTCAAGTGAAGGGGGCGGCCGAGGAAACCATCAGCGGCAAACACGTCATCGTCGCGACCGGCTCCAATCCGCGTGCCTTGCCGGGTGCGCCTTTCGATGAAAAGCTGGTCTTGTCGAATACCGGCGCGTTGGCAATCGGTGCCGTGCCGAAAAAACTGGGCGTGATCGGTGCTGGCGTGATCGGTCTGGAGATGGGTAGCGTCTGGCGTCGGCTCGGTGCTGAAGTCACGGTGTTGGAAGCGCTGCCCGCTTTTCTCGGTGCGGTGGATGAGCAGATTGCCAAGGAGGCGGCCAAGCTGTTCGCCAAACAAGGTTTGGGCGTGCACCTCGGTGTGAAGATCGGCGCGATCGTTGTTGGCAAAAAAGAGGTCACGGTTGACTATACCGACGACAAGGGCGCGGCGCAAAAAGCCGTGTTCGATAAATTGATTGTGTCGATCGGTCGGGTGCCCAATACGACAGGTCTGAATGCCGAAGGCGTGGGCTTGAAACTCGACGAGCGCGGCTGCATCGCGGTCGATGGCGATTGCAAGACCAATCTGCCGAACGTCTGGGCGGTGGGTGATGTGGTGCGCGGCCCGATGCTGGCGCACAAGGCGGAAGAAGAGGGCGTGGCGGTTGCCGAACGCATCGTCGGCCAACATGGTCACGTCAACTTCAACACGATTCCCTGGGTGATCTATACCTCGCCGGAAATCGCTTGGGTCGGCAAGACCGAGCAGCAATTGAAAGCGGACGGCGTTGCCTACAAAGCGGGCACTTTCCCTTTCCTAGCCAACGGTCGGGCGCGGGCGTTAGGCGATACGTCTGGCATGGTCAAGTTTCTGGCCGATGCCAAGACCGATGAAATTCTCGGCGTGCATATCGTCGGGCCTATGGCGTCGGAGTTGATCGCGGAAGCGGTGGTGGCGATGGAGTTCCGCGCGTCGTCGGAAGATATCGCGCGCATCTGCCATGCCCATCCCTCCTTGTCGGAGGCCACCAAGGAAGCGGCACTGGCGGTGGACAAGCGTTCGTTGAATTTCTGACGGGAGCGCTGGTGCATCGCTTGTGGCTCGCTCTCGTTATTGTCTTGTCGCTTGGCGCGTGCGCCACGACGGGCAGCGAGGGGGACGGCATCTTGGTTGATACCACCAGTAACCGTCAAGCCCTGCCGGGCGCGAACTGCGTGGCGAGCAATAACAATGGCAATTGGAATTTCGTTACGCCGGCTGCGGTCAGGATTGCCGGTGTCAATGGTGATCTACGCATTGTCTGCAACAAACTAGGCTTTCGCACTTCCGAGTATGTGTTCCGGCCGACTGGAGCGCATGCCGGTGGCCCCAGTGTGGGTCTAGGCGTGGGCGGCGGTAGCCGGGTTGGTTTCGGGATCGGTTTCAGCATTCCGATCGGTGGTTTTGGCGGCGGCAGTTATCCGCGACAGGTGACGCTCGATTTAACGCCCTTGTAAAAAATCAGTGGGGCACAGTGTTGGCGCTAAAGTGGTATGCAATGAATGTCCAGGAATTTTATGAACAAGCGCTGAAGGCGCGTGGCTATGTTTCCGATGAAGCACAGTTGCGCGCGGTGCAGCGATTACAGCAAGCTTACGACGATTGGGTCGATTTCAAGGCGCATCGCTCCACGAAAATTAAGCGTTTAATCAATCGTCCCGAAGTGCCGCGCGGCGTCTATATGTGGGGCGGTGTCGGCCGCGGCAAGTCCTTCCTGATGGATAGTTTCTACTCGGTGTCGCCGGTGGTGCGCAAGACGCGCCTGCATTTTCATGAATTCATGCGCGGCGTGCATCGCCAGCTCGACGAGCTCAAAGGCATCGCCGATCCACTCGACGAAGTCGCGCGTCGCGTGGCGAAAAAATACCGGTTGATTTGTTTCGACGAATTCCACGTCTCCGACATCGCCGACGCGATGATTCTCTACAATCTGCTCAAGGCTTTGTTCGACAACGGTGTGTCTTTTCTGATGACATCGAACTATGCGCCCGATGTGCTGTATCCAGACGGGTTGCACCGCGATCGCATACTGCCAGCCATCGCATTACTGAAAGAAAAATTGGATGTCATCAATGTCGATGCAGGGACGGATTACCGCAAGCGCTCATTGGAGCAAGTCGCCTGTTATCTGACGCCGTTGGGAGCGGAGACCGACGCTGCGCTGCGTCGCGCCTTTGCAGCCATAGCCGAAACGCAGGACGATGATCCACATATCGAGATAGAAGGGCGCGAAATCCATGTTTTGCGTCGCGCCGGCGGTGTGATCTGGTTCGATTTCGCGAGTCTGTGCGGGGGCCCGCGCTCGCAGAACGATTATCTGGAAATCGCCAGTCGCTTTCATACCGTTATTTTGTCCGGCGTGCCGCATATGGGCGCTGCGAGAGCATCGGAAGCGCGGCGTTTTACTTGGCTGATCGACGTTTTTTATGACTGTCGGGTGAAACTGATTATGTCGGCTGAGGTCGAACCGGAACAGTTGTATACCGAGGGAGCGCTTGCAAATGAATTTCACAGGACGGTATCGCGCATCATTGAAATGCAGTCGCGCGAATACATGGAAGCGGAGCGGCGCGATGTCGTTGACGCGATCGTTTAGTTTGATGCGCCGCCTTGCCATCATGTTGACTTTGTTTGGCATCTCTTCTATCGCCGCTGCGCAGCAAGCGACAGCATCGAGTGCGGATGAACTGGTGACGCGCTATCCCAAAGGCAGCATCCAGACGACGGCGCAAGCTGATCGCGTATTGGCGGAAGTGACGCAGGCACGTGCCCGCACAGAAATACAATTCAACGACGAACAACGTGAGTGTTATCGAAAATTCTTTGTGTCTGATTGTGTTGATGCAGCGAAGGAACGGCATCGCATGGCATTGAACAAAATCGCGCCGATCGAGGTGGAGGCCACCATCTTCAAACGCAAGGCGAATGTGGCGGAGCGCGATCAGGCCTTGGCGGAAAAGCAAGTGCGCGATCAAGCCGATGCGGAAGAACGCTTGAAGAAGCTGCCGGAAAATGAGCGTGCGGCGGCGGAGAAGACAGCGCGCGTCGAGCGCAAGGTGGGGGACGCGCAAAGTGCGCCGGATGTGCCTAGGGAAAACACAGCACGCATCCAAGAGCACGCTGCGCACCTCAACGCGCAGCAGCGAGCGGAGGCAGACAAAGCGCCGGAACGGGCGCAGAACGCAGCCGACTATCAGAAAAAAGTACAGGAAGCACAGGAGCGGCAGCGCAAGATTGCAGAGAAAAAACAGAAAAAAGAGGCGGAACGCAAGGCGCGCGAGGCTGCAGCGGCACAATGATTATTTGGGCGGCGCTACCAATTTGATGATCGCTAGCGTGCAATTGTCGGCCACGGTGCCTTCGGCGCGTTCGCGTGCTTTTTTAATGAGGAGCTCGGAAGCCTGACGCGGATTGTTCATGGCGATGGCAACGCCCAATTCGGCATCGCTGGTGTAATGCCAGAGCCCGTCCGAGCAGAGTAGGAATGCATCGCCGGCTTTCAGTCCTTCATGTTTGCCGATGGTGACAAAGGGTTCGGAATTCGGATTACCGAGCACATTGACCAAAATGTTGGACAGCTTGTGATCCTTCGCTTGTTCGCGCTTGATCTTGCCTTGGCTAACCAATTGTTCGACGTAAGAGTGATCGGTGGTGCGTTCGGCAAAGTTGGGGCCATTGAAGCGGTAGAGCCGCGAATCGCCAACGTGACCCCAGATGGCGGTTTTTTCCGGGGTTAAGACCAGAATCACCATCGTCGTGTGCGGCTGTTTTTCGGCGGAAAAGCCGGAAATTTGGATGACCGTGTTCACCTCATGCGCGATGGTCTGCATCATGGATTCGACGCTTTCCGTCAGGGGAGAAAATAGGTCGAAATTGGTCTTGGCGGTACGCATCACCTGTTCAGCGGCCATCGCACCGCCGCTACGACCGCCCATGCCGTCGGCTAGCACCGCCATGACGTAGCCGGGTGCCTTGGGCGCAGTGAATAGCGCGGCACGATCCTGCTGTTCCTCGCGATCTCCGATGTGCGCGGCGGTGCCGGCTTCGATCTTATATTGGCTCATACGTCCGAGTGGATTAAACTGCACATTATTCGCTTGCGCGACAATGCGTTATTCAGCAAATCATTATTACATGCGCCAGCCCGAGCTAGCCGGATTTACCCGAATTTTTGTGCGAAACGCGACACAATGAGCCCAACCTCTATGGAAGATATTCAGCGCCGTATCATCGAACTGGAAGTCGAGCACCGCGACCTCGACGCAGTGATCGACATCATGGCGCGCGATACGACGCACGAGGAGCTGCAATTGCGGCGTTTGAAAAAGCGTAAGTTACAACTCAAAGATCAAACAACCTTGCTGAAAATGCAATTAATACCGGACATCCCGGCCTGATGACACACTTTCCTCAGGTTTTTGCCTTGCCTGTCACAGATTCCGATTTCCCCAAAAAAAATTCCGTAGCCGTTGCGCACGACGACGCGATCGAGCGTCTGTTCGATGCTCGTGGCCTGCTCGCCGAAGCGGTGGCTGGCTTTCGGCCGCGCCAGTCGCAGACCGAGATGGCCAAGGCTATTGCCGAAGCGATCGCCAGTCAGCAAACCTTGATTGCCGAAGCCGGCACCGGCACCGGCAAAACCTTTGCTTACCTCGTGCCGGCCTTGCTCTGGGGAGGGAAGGTGATCGTTTCCACCGGCACTAAAAACTTGCAAGATCAGCTTTATTTGCGCGATATTCCAACCGTGCGCAAAGCGCTCAATGCGCCGGTGTCGGTCGCGCTGCTGAAAGGACGGGCCAACTATGTCTGCCACTTTCATCTCGAGCGCACTCTGCAAAACGGTCGGCTGACAGCGCGCGAGGATGTCGGCTACCTGCGCGAGATTTCCCGTTTCACCAAGACCACTGCAAGCGGCGATAAAGCCGAGCTGTCGAAAGTGCCCGAAACCGCTTTGATCTGGAGTTTGGTGACATCGACTCGCGATACTTGCCTAGGAGCCGAGTGTCAGTATTACCAAGATTGTTTCGTGATGAAGGCGCGCAAGGAAGCGCAGCAGGCTGACGTGGTGGTGGTCAATCATCACCTGTTTTTTGCCGATGTCGCGTTGAAGGATACGGGCGTGGCCGAGTTGTTGCCGACGGCGAATACCGTCATCTTCGACGAAGCGCATCAGTTGCCGGAAACTGCTTCACTGTTCTTCGGCGACACGATTTCGACTGCGCACATCCTTGAGCTGTGCCGCGACGTGTTGGCCGAAGGGCTGACGCATGCGCGCGACGGCGCCGATTGGGCGCGTACGGTGGCGCCGGTAGAGCGCGCCGCGCGCGATCTGCGGCTTTGTTTTAGCCAAGATATTTTGCGTTTATCGGTCAGTCAAATCGCGGCATCCAGCCCGTTTTTTCCGGCGCTGGAAACTTTGGGCATCGAATTGCAGGGTTTGGTTGCGGTACTGGAGACCCAGGCCGAACGAGCGGAAACCATCGAACAATGCCGGGTGCGTGCGCTGGATCTGGAAGCCCGATTGGAAGCTTGGCGTCGCCGCAACAGTCATCCAGAACCAGAGGCGCAGGACGAGGAAAGCGTGTTATGGGTGGAAGCTTTCGCTTCTTCGCTGCATCTGCATCGTACGCCGCTGTCGGTTGCGCCGGTATTCGCCAAGCAGCGTGAGGGCACGCCGCGCTCTTGGATTTTTACCTCGGCCACGCTTGCCGTCAAAAACGATTTCCATCAT
>JAFECY010000193.1 GCA_018241865.1 Pseudomonadota bacterium
ATATTCGTCATCGGCGATGGTGTACAACACAGCGCGCAACAAGGCATCCGATTCCAATTTGAACGGCGTGTTTAATTGTTCACGAATCCGCGCATCCAAATCCGCTTCCTTCTCTTGCGCTGTTGCGCCCTGCAGCGCGACTTGATTCATGTGCCAGTCGATGTTGGCGTGAATGCGCTGAAATCCCCTGCCATCGCTGGTGATGAAATTGGTACGCAAGACTTCATGTCGCGCAATCAACGCATGGAAGGTTTTTTCCAAAGCTGCTACATCCAGCTTGCCGCTGATCTTCAGCACGCTGGGCATGTGGTAGAAGTTGCTGTTTTCTTCGTAGCGGTCGAGGAACCACAGGCGCTGCTGAGCGAAGGACAAGGGAACCATATCCCGCTGTTCGAGAATGTGGATCGGGTCTTCGACGTAACCGGCATTGGCCTGCTCCACCAGCAGCGCCAGCCGTTCGATGGTCGGGTTCTCGAAAAATTGTTGCACCGACAGCTCGACGCTGCATTCGGCGCGAATGCGCGACACGATACGCGTCGCCAACAAGGAATGGCCACCCAGCTCGAAGAAATCGTGGCGGATGCCGATGTCTTGCATGCCGAGTATGGCTGACCAAATCGTCGCCAGTTTCTTCTGTGTTTGCGTGACGGGCGCGACGTAACGATCGTCCTCGCTCTCGGTGATGGCAACATCCTGCAGCGACAAACGGTCGATCTTGCGATTCGGCGTCAGCGGCATGGCATCCAGCGCCACGAACAACGAAGGCACCATGTAGTTCGGCAGCTTGTCGCTCACCGCTTGACGCAGGTCGGCCGTGTTCAATGCCGGCACATCCTTGTCCTGCGTGTAGAAACACACCAAACGCGCCGTTCCCTGATGATCGTCGCGGCTGCTGACTACTACTTCCAGCAAGCCCGGCACGGCGCGCAGCACATCTTCGATCTCGGTCAACTCGACACGGAAACCGCGGATGCTGACCTGGAAATCTTCACGACCGATGAATTCGATTTCCCCATTGGGCAAGTAACGACCGAGATCGCCAGTCTTGTACATGCGCGACTTGACATCATCGCTGAACGGATTCGGAATGAAACTCTTCGCGGTTGCCACCGGATCATCGACGTAGCCGGTCGCCAGTCCAACGCCGGCGGTATGAATCTCGGCAATGACGCCGATCGGCACCTGCTTGAAATTGTCATCGAGCAGATACATCTGCGTATTCGGCATTGCCTTGCCGATCGTGAGTTTTTCACCGATCTGTTTGTATTCATACAAAGTCGAACCAATCGACACTTCCGAATTGCCGTATAGATTGAAGAAACGCACGCCGGCACCAGTCCATTTCTCGACCACGGCATCATTGCAAGGTTCGGCTGAGGAAATCACCGTCTTCAAACTACTCGGAATGCGATCGACCGGCATGGTGGAAAGCAAGGACACCGGCCAAGTCACATGCGTGATCTGGCTGCTTTCCATGAAGTCGTACAACGGCTCGTCCGGCAATCCCTGCGCGGCGGTAATGCTGTACAGCGTGCCGCCCGTAACCCAGGCCATGAACGCGCCCCACAAAGCGATGGAAAAACTGAGCGAGGCAAATTGCAGTACGCGGCTATCCGGCGTATGCAAGCCAGCCCATTGGTGGATGACCGCGACATTGCGGAAGCTACGATGGCCGACTAGGATGCCTTTCGGCTTGCCGGTAGTACCGGACGTGAACAAAATGTAAGCCGAATGATCGGCGCCGATGTGCGGCGGATTGGTAATCGGCTGCGACTGGATCGCTTCCCAGCCGGTATCGAGGCAGACGATTTCCGCTTCGCTGCCGGCGAATAGGTGCGCCAACGATGACAAGGTCAGGATGATTTTCGGCTGCGCCACTTCCAGCATGCGCGCAATGCGATCTTTCGGATAATTTGCATCCAAAGGCACATAGGTTCCGCCCGATTTGAAGGCAGCCAGCGCACCGATACCGGCCCAGGTCGAACGTTCGACGCTGACGCCGACGCGCACTTCCGGTCCGACACCGCGGCTTTGCAAGAAATGGGCAAGACGGTTGGCGCGGACGTTCAGTTCAGCATAGCTGAAACGGTCGTCGCCGCAAACGTAAGCTAGTTTGTTCGGCGTACGCTGCACAGCACGCTCGAACAGGTGGTGCATACATTCGTCTTGCGGGTAAGCGATTTCTGTCGCATTCCACTGCCGCACCTGTTCCATTTCCGCGCGCGTGACCACCGACAGTTTTTCGATAGCAGTGCTGGCATCATCGAGCGCGGCTTCCAGCACGGTCTGGTAATGGCGTGCGATACGCGCGACGGTCTGTTCACTGAAGATATCGGTCGCGTACTCGATCACGCCTTTCAAACCATCGGCGGTTTCAGTCAGCGAAAAATTCAAATCCAGCTTCGCGCTCTGCGTCGGCAGATTCACCAACTCGCTTTGCAGGCCGGCGAAGGTGCTGGTCTGCGCCATCTGTTGGTTGTGCAAACGGAACATCACTTGGAAGATCGGTGGCACGCCGAGACTGCGTTCCGGCTGCACCGCTTCTACTACACCGTCGAAAGGCACGCTGCCGTTACTGAACGCTTCCAGCGCTTCGTTGCCGATGGATGCGACCAACTTGCTAAAGCTATCTTTTGGATTGACGCGGCAGCGAATCACCAAGGTGTTGGCGAAGCAGCCGATCAAACTTTCCAGTTCCTTCTGTGGCCGGTTGGCGATGGCGGTGCCGACCGGAATATCGTCGGTGCGACCATAGCGCGACAACAAAATCGCTAGGCCGGACAGCAGCAGGTTATAAAGCGTGGTGTTGTGCTGGCGCGCGTACTGGTTCAACTTCGCGGTCAACGCGAACGGCAAGGCCATCGGATATTCCTTGCCGCGATAACTTTGCATCGGCGGGCGCGCATAATCCAGCGGCAAATTGAGCAAGGGCGCGAGGCCGGATAGCTTCTGCTTCCAGAAAGCGATTTGGCCGTCGTAATGCGCGCCGACTACATTCTTGTGTTGCCATTGCGAATAATCGCCGTACTGCAATGCGAGTTGCGGCAAGGGGTTATCGCCGCCGGCGCTGAAGCTGACGTAAAGATCGGTCAGTTCGCGCATCAAAAGATTGAGCGACCAGCCGTCGGCTACCACGTGGTGCACCACCATCGTGACGACGTGCGTGACCTCATCCAGTTGCAGCAAACGGAAACGGATCGGCAATGCGTTGGCGAGGTCGAAGATATGGATGAAATCGGCCTGCACCTGCTCCAGCAGTTCTGCCTCACTGATTTGAACAGTTTGCAAGCTGAAGGTGGAAGCATCGCGAATTTCCTGCATCGGTTCCCCATCGATGACCGGGAATACGGTGCGCAAGCTTTCATGGCGCGCGATCAGCGCATGGATACTTTGCTCCAAAGCTGGCACATCGAGCGCACCGCGCAAGCGCATCGCCAACGGAATATTGTAGGTATAGCTGCCGCCTTCGAGTTGATCCAAGAACCAATAAGGTTTTTGATCCAGCGACAGCGGTATCCGCCCCCGTTCTTCGCGTGGCAATATGGCCGGCAAGTTAGCGACGCTCGAATTTTCAAGGCCGGAAAGATGTAATGCCAACGACTCGATGGTTGCAAAAGCAAACAAATCTTTGATCGCCAGCGGCAAGCCCAGATTGTCCTTGATGCGCGACACCACCTGCACCGCCAGCAGCGAATGGCCGCCGATCTCGAAGAAGTTGCGGTTGACGCTGATGTTGTCCAGCCCCAGCACTTCCGACCAGATCGCGGCAATCGCGTTTTCCAGCGCGGTGCGCGGCGCGATGTGTTCCAAGCCCTGCTCCGCATCGAGGCTCGGCTTCGGCAAGCCGAGGCGGTCGATTTTGCGGTTTGGCGTCAGCGGCATCGCATCGAGGCGAACGAACAGCGACGGCACCATGTAGCTCGGCAGCTTGCCGCCTACCAACGCACGCAGACCGGCGACTTCGACTTGCGCATCTTCTTGTTCAACATAAAAGCAAACCAGACGACCAATCTGGTTTTGATCCGGCTGGCTAACCACCACCACTTCCGCAACGCCCGGCGCGGCACGCAAGACGTTTTCGATTTCCACCAGCTCGACGCGGAAACCACGGATGCTGACCTGGAAATCCTCGCGACCGATGAATTCGATTTCACCGTTGGGCAGATAGC
>JAFECY010000194.1 GCA_018241865.1 Pseudomonadota bacterium
ACAACACCCGCAAGGTGCCGGTTATGCTGCATCGGGCAATTGTCGGTTCGATGGAGCGTTTTGTCGGCATCTTGATCGAAAATCACGCTGGCGCATTGCCGCTATGGCTGGCTCCGGTGCAAATTGCAATTTTGAATATCTCCGACGCGCAAGCGGATTATGCGCAGAAAGTCGCACAAAACCTGAAAAAACAAGGGTTTAGGGTGCATCTCGATTTGCGTAACGAGAAAATAACCTATAAAATACGCGAGCATTCGGTTCAAAAACTGCCCTATATCGCCGTCATTGGCGACAAGGAGCGGGATGCCAATACAGTGGCCGTGCGTGCGCGAGGTAATGTCGATCTAGGTGTGATGCCGATCGACCAGTTGGTAGAGCGCCTGAAGAATGAGGTCGATACCAAAGCCTGACAGCGCTGCACGGCTTGTTTTTTTGATTTTTGAGGGATACGGCAATAGCTACGGATAAATCGCATCGCATCAATGGCGAAATCACCGCACAGGAAGTGCGTTTAAGTGATGTCAACAACGAAGCAATCGGCATCGTCAACTTGGCGGAAGCTTTCCGTCTGGCGGAAGAGGCGAATGTCGATCTGGTGGAAATTGCGCCGACCGCGCAACCGCCGGTATGCCGCTTGATGGACTACGGCAAGTTCAAGTACCAAGAGCAGAAGAAGGCGCATGAAGCCAAACTGAAGCAGAAGGTGATCCTGGTCAAGGAAATCAAGTTTCGCCCTGGTACTGACGACGGTGACTACAACATCAAACTGCGTAACCTCATCAAGTTTCTGGATGAGGGCGATAAAACCAAGATCACGCTGCGTTTCCGCGGTCGTGAAATGGCGCACCAAGAAATCGGTGTCCGCATGCTGGAGCGTTTGAAAGCCGACTTGGAGCCGTATGGACAGGTCGAGCAGTTTCCGAAAATGGAGGGTCGCCAGATGATTATGGTGCTGGCACCGAAGAAGAAGAAATAATCATTGTGGGACAGAGTTAAGCGCAGCGGTACTCTGTCCTCGACATGATAAGAATTGCGTGTATCACCCGGTAACGGATGGTGCATACAAAAGCAGTGACCTCGATGTCATTGCCAAACAAGTGAGAGCAGGCATCCAAGCGCAACGACGTGTTGCCACCTGCAATCATGTTAAAAAATGGAACCGCTCGAAAGAGCGGATATTGTCATGCCAAAAATGAAGACCAAGAGCAGCGCGAAGAAGCGTTTTCGCGTGCGCCCAGGAGGCACCGTCAAGCGCGGTCAAGCCTTCAAGCGCCACATCCTGACCAAGAAAACCACCAAAAACAAACGCCAGTTGCGCGGAGCCGTGGATGTCCATGAGACAAACATGAATTCCATTCGCGCGATGATGCCGTTCGCTTAACCTCACATAAGGAGCTACCATGCCTCGAGTAAAACGTGGGGTTACCGCACGGGCCCGTCACAAGAAAGTTCTAAACGCAGCCAAGGGTTACCGCGGCCGCCGCAGTACGGTATTCCGTATCGCCAAACAGGCGGTCATGCGCGCAGGTCAGTATGCCTACCGCGATCGCCGTAACAAGAAGCGCGTGTTCCGCGCACTGTGGATCACCCGTATCAACGCGGCTTCGCGTGAACATGGCTTGACCTACAGTGTGTTCATGAATGGCCTGAAAAAATCCGCCATCGGTTTGGATCGCAAGGTTCTGGCTGACATGGCTGTGATGGACAAGCCGGCATTTGCCGCGATTGTCAAACAGGTGAAGGCCAACATCGCTGCTTAAGTAGTGCATGCGGCGCTTCGGTGCTGCAAACCAGGCGGGGCAAAGGTCAACACCTATGCCCCGTTTTATTTTGAATTCTGCTTTTTCGGATTTCATTCTTCACATGAATCTCCTTGAACAACTCGTCGCTCAGGCAAAAGAAGTATTTGCCGCAGCACAGGATCCCGCCGCGCTGGAAAACGCCAAGGCCAAATTCCTTGGCAAGACCGGCCAGATCACTGAACAGATGAAGGCGCTGGCCAAGCTGACGCCGGAAGAAAAAAAATCGATGGGCGCGATCATCAATGCGGCCAAGACCCGGATCGAAGATGCCCTGAATGCGCGGCGCGATGCGCTGGCCAATGCGCAAATGGAGGCGCGCCTGAACGCCGAGGCGATCGATGTGAGTTTGCCGGGTCGTGGGCGCGGCATCGGCGGCATTCACCCGGTGATGCGTACTTGGCAGCGCGTCGAAGAAATTTTCGGTTCGATCGGCTTCGATGTCGCCGACGGCCCCGAGATCGAAACCGACTGGACCAATTTCAGCGCATTGAATAGCCCGGAAAACCATCCGGCGCGCTCGATGCAGGATACCTTCTATATCGAAGGCAAAGACACGCAAGGTAAACCGCTACTGTTGCGCACGCATACCAGCCCGATGCAAGTGCGCTATGCGCGTATGAACAAACCACCGATCAAGGTGATCGCGCCGGGTCGCACCTATCGCGTCGATAGCGATGCCACTCACTCGCCGATGTTTCATCAGGTCGAAGGTTTGTGGATTGCGGAAGACATCAGCTTTGCCGATCTGAAAGGTGTGTATCTGAATTTCGTCAAGGCCTTTTTCGAGACCGACGATCTGCAGGTGCGTTTCCGTCCCTCTTATTTCCCGTTTACCGAACCGTCGGCCGAGATCGATATCGCCTTTGGCAGCGGCCCCTTGAAAGGGCGCTGGTTGGAAGTGTCAGGTGCCGGGCAAGTGCATCCGACCGTGGTGCGCAACATGGGGCTTGATCCAGAGAAGTACATCGGCTTCGCCTTCGGTTCGGGCCTAGAGCGCCTGACCATGCTGCGTTATGGGATCAACGATCTACGCCTGTTCTACGAAGGCGATTTGCGCTTCCTGAAGCAATTCAACTAAACACTTAATTCTGGCCGCTGCCTGCAGGCGTGCGTGTCTCGTGAAATCTGTAGCGGAAAACTGAACTATGCAATTCTCCGAAAACTGGCTGCGCTCGATGGTCGATCCGAAGATGACTTCGGATGAGCTGTCGCATTTGCTGACGATGTCGGGACTGGAAGTGGAAGAGGTGGAGCCGGTTGCGCCGCCATTCTCGAACGTGGTGGTGGCCAAGGTGCTGGAAGTGGCCAAGCATCCGAACGCCGATCGTCTCAACGTCTGTCAAGTCGATGCCGGCACCGGCACGCTGCTCAACATCGTCTGCGGTGCACCCAATGTGCGCGCCGGGATGAAGGTTGCCTGTGCGATGGCCGGCGCGGTGTTGCCGCCGGGCGAGGATGGCAAGCCTTTCGAGATCAAGGTCGGCAAGCTGCGCGGCGTCGAGTCGCAAGGCATGTTGTGCTCGGCGCGTGAACTGAAGTTGTCGGATGACGCCGGCGGTTTGCTGGACTTGCCTGAAGACGCACCGGTCGGTCAGAATTTCCGTGATTACTATCAACTGAACGATCTCAAATTTACGATCAAGCTCACTCCCAATAAAGCGGATTGCCTGTCGGTGCTGGGCGTGGCGCGCGAAGTGTCGGCTTTGACCGACATGCCGCTGAAACCACCTAGTTTTGCAGCGGTCGCGGTAACGTTGGAAGAAAAGCTGTCGGTGAAAGTTTCCGCGCCCGATCTGTGCGGCCGTTTTTCCGGCCGTGTGATTCGTGGCGTCAATGCCAAGGCAGAAACGCCGGAATGGATGAAGCAGCGCTTGGAGCGCAGCGGCCAGCGGCCGATCTCCGCTTTGGTCGATATTTCCAATTACGTCATGCTGGAACTCGGCCGTCCTTCGCACGTGTTCGATCTGGACAAGGTGCAGGGTGGACTGGAAGTGCGCTGGGGGAGGAAGGGTGAGCAGATTAAGCTTTTGAATGGCAACACCGTCGAAGTTGACGAGTGGGTTGGTGTGATCGCCGATGACCGTGGCGTGGAAGCGCTGGCCGGCATCATGGGCGGCGACGATACTGCCGTAACGCTGGAGACGCAGAATATTTATCTGGAAGCGGCCTTCTGGTGGCCGCAAGCGATCCAAGGCCGCGCGCGCCGCTACAATTTTTCTACCGATGCAGCCCATCGTTTCGAGCGCGGGGTCGATTACGCTACCACGGTCGAGCACCTCGAACGCATCACTGCGCTAATCGTTGAAATCTGCGGTGTGTCGGGACAAACAGCGGTGGGTCCGGTGGACGATAACGTCGTCAACCTGCCCAAGCGCGCGCCGGTGCATGTGCGTACCGCGCGCGCTGCCAAGGTGATCGGCGTTGCTCTGAGTGACAATCAAATCGCTGATATTTTTACCCGGCTTGGTTTGCGTTTCGCCCGCGAGGCAGATGGCTTTGCCGTGACTGCGCCATCCTTCCGTTTCGACATCGAAATCGAGGAAGATCTGATCGAGGAAATTGCGCGCGTCTATGGCTTTGAGAATATCCCCGCCTTGCCGCCGGTTGCCGCCAATGCCATGCGTATCGCGCCGGAAGATTCCCGTTCGTTGTTTACCATCCGTCGCCAGTTGGCTGATCTGGACTATCAGGAAGTGGTCAATTTCAGTTTCGTCGAGGAAGCATGGGAAGCCGATTTTGCCGGTAATCTTGAGCCGATCAAGTTGCTCAATCCAATTGCCAGCCAAATGAGCGTGATGCGTTCCTCGCTGGTGGCGAATCTCGTCGCTAACGTGCGCTATAACCTCAACCGCAAACTCAACCGAGTGCGCGTGTTTGAGGTGGGCGCGGTCTTTGCGCGGGATGCAGCAGTTCAGGATGGTCCGTTATCGGTTGCCGGTTTTAGCCAGCCCAAGCGTGTGACGGCGCTGGCCTACGGTTCGGTGACGGAGGAGCAGTGGGGGCAAGAAACGCGCAACGTCGATTTCTTTGACATCAAGGCCGATCTGGAAGCCTTGTTCGCGCCGCATAGTTTGCGCTTCATCAAAGCGGAACATCCCGCTTTGCATCCGGGGCGCTCCGCACATGTTCTACTTAATGATAAAACCATCGGCTTCATTGGTGAGCTGCATCCGCGTTTGCAGCAGAAATACGAGCTGCCGCTCGCGCCGGTTCTGTTTGAGGTCGATGCGGCTGCTTTGCAGAAACGCAGTGTGCCGGTTTACCAAGAAATCTCGAAGTTCCCACCGGTTACGCGCGACTTGGCGGTGGTTGTGCCGCAATCGCTGCCGACGCAGGATTTACTCGATGTTTTTCATGCTGAAAAAGCAAGTAACGAATCGTGCCGCGTGTTGCAAGCCATTGTTTTATTTGATGAATATCGTGGCAAAGGACTCGAAAATAACGAAAAAAGCCTTGCTTTCCGTTTTACCTTGCAAGATACTCAAACTACCCTGCAGGACGACAAAGTGGATGCGGCCATGGCGGCATTCGTCGCTGCCGTTCATAAAAAATATGGCGCCAAATTGCGTACCTGAAGCAGGAGGGAGTATTGACCATGAACGACGTGAATTCAGCCGAATTTCAATCCATCCTGAACGCCGACCTGAGCCGTGCCATGCTCGAATCGAAGGCGCGCTCGCAAGCTGAAAAAGACTTGCCAACGCTGACCAAGGCTGAGTTGGCGGAATTATTGTTCGAGCAAGTCGGCTTGAACAAACGCGAAGCCAAGGACATGGTGGAAACTTTTTTCGACGAAATCCGCAATGCGCTAGAGCGCGGCGAATCGGTGAAACTATCTGGTTTCGGTAATTTTCAGTTGCGCGACAAGCCGCAGCGCCCAGGGCGCAATCCCAAGACCGGCGAAGAAATCCCCATCACCGCCCGCCGCGTCGTGACTTTTCACGCCAGCCAGAAATTGAAGGGCATGGTCGAGGAAAGCAGCGCCAAACCCATCTCCCAAGCCGCCTAAGCTGACGCATGAACGACCGTGCCATGATTAAGCCGGAAACGGTGGCCTTGCCGCCGATTCCCGCCAAGCGTTATTTCACCATCGGCGAAGTCAGCGAGCTGTGCGGCGTCAAGCCGCATGTGCTGCGCTACTGGGAGCAGGAATTCACGCAACTCAAGCCGGTCAAGCGGCGCGGCAATCGCCGCTATTATCAACATCACGAAGTCCTACTCATTCGCCGCATCCGTGAGTTGCTGTACGAACAGGGTTTCACCATCAGCGGCGCGCGTAACAAACTAGAGAGTCGTTTGCTCAATGGTGAAGACGCGGCGCCGGTGCCATCACCGGTTGCGACCAGCGCAGCCGCTATCGACCTCGACAACATCCGTGCAGAATTGACGGCAATCCTGTTGCTGCTGAAAAAACCTGCTTGAATTGTCGCGTTGTCTTGTTACGTGTCATATCTGCGTGCGAACCTTAGAGCCACACTTATTCGGCGTGGTCTTAATATTTCGCGCATGAACGAAACCTTATTATTGTTCGCATGACTTCCGAAGAATCACAACAACCTAGCGCTTTCGATTTGATTGGTGGTGCTGATCGCTTGCGCGAGTTGGTTGATCGTTTCTACGATCTGATGGATTTGGAGCCGGAATTTTCTGGTATTCGCGCCATGCACCCGGCTGCGCTCGACAGTTCGCGCGACAAGTTGTACTGGTTTTTGTCTGGCTGGCTAGGCGGGCCGAATTTGTACATCGAGCGTTTCGGCCATCCGCGTCTGCGCGCGCGTCACCTGCCATTTACGATTGCATCCGCTGAGCGAGACCAATGGCTGCGCTGCATGGCGCTGGCGATGCAGGATGTGCATATCGAAGACTCTTTGCAGGAAAGACTGATGTCTTCCTTTTATCAAACCGCCGATTGGATGCGCAACACCCACGGCTAACCGATTCAATCGACAATTCATGAGCATTATCGAAATACTCTTGCTGCTATTCGTCGCGGCTGTTTTTATTTTGCAGATCGTCTTGTTCATGCGTGGCCGAAGCAACGACATGGCACCGCTGCTCGGTAAACTGCAGGAAGGTTTGCAGCAGCATCATCAGCAAGCCAACGAACGTATCGAACGCGAGCTGCGTCTGCAGGTGCAAGACAGCGCGCAGGGCGTGCGCCAAGAATTGAGTAGCAATCTGGCGCAGTTCCAGCAAACGCTGACGACACAGATGACGGGCGTGGCGACCATGCAGAACAGTCAGATCGACGGTTTCGCTCAGCAATTGGCCAAGTTGAACGAAGCGAACGCGCAGCAGCTCGAAGCGATGCGCCAAGCGATTGCGCAGAATGCGCAGACAACGCGCGAGGAGCAAGCCTTGTCGTTGAAGCGCTTTGCCGACACTTTGCAGCAGACCTTGAATGCCTTGAGCGAATCGAACGCGTTGCGCATGCAGGAAGTGCGCGCCACGCTGGAAACGAAGATACGGGAGCTGCAGACCGACAACGGTTTGCGTCTTGAAGAAATGCGCAAGACGGTCGATGAAAAATTGCACGCGACGCTGGAGCAACGCTTGGGTGAATCCTTCAAGCTGGTGTCGGATCGATTGGACAAGGTGCATCAGGGTTTGGGTGAGATGCAGCAACTGGCGATTGGCGTCGGTGATTTGAAGCGTGTATTGACCAATGTGAAGACGCGCGGCACTTGGGGGGAAGTGCAACTGGCCATGCTGCTGGAACAGGTGCTGACGCCGGATCAATACGCTCGGAATGTTGAAACCGTGCCGGGTACAGGTGCGCGGGTGGAGTTCGCCGTCCGCTTGCCGGGGCAGGAAGATGTGCAGCGGCCGGTGTGGTTGCCGATCGATGCCAAGTTCCCGAAGGAACAATACGAGCGATTGGTGGATGCCGCTGAACATGCCGATGCCGATGGCGTTGCTGCCGCCGGCCGTGAGCTGGAGCGTGCCATCCGCACCGAAGCGAAAACCATCGCGGAAAAATATTTGTCGCCGCCGCTGACCACCGACTTCGCCATCCTATTCCTGCCGACCGAAGGCTTGTATGCCGAAGTCATCCGCCGCCCCGGACTGGCCGACGAATTGCAGCGCCTACACCGCGTCAGCATCGCCGGACCCTCGACTTTGTCTGCATTGTTGAATAGTTTGCAGATGGGCTTTCGCACGCTGGCGCTGGAAAAGCGTTCTTCAGAAGTGTGGCAAGTGTTGGGCGCTGTTAAAACTGAATTTGGCAAATTCGGCGAGGTGCTAGCGGCGACGAAATCGACTTTGGAGCGCGCCGCTAAAAATATCGAACAAGCCGAAACACGTACCCGGCAAATGACGCGCAAACTGAAGTCGGTGGAAGCTTTGCCGAACGAAGCGGCTAGCCAATTGTTGGGCGCAGAATTGACGACGTTAGAAGGCGGCAGCGACGCTGAGTAGTGCGCGGTTGCTGGCGTCAGACCAAGCCATCGAACACGATCACGCTGACTTCATCGCCCACATCCACATTGCCGCTTTCATGCGGCAGCACGATCATGCAATTGGCTTCGGACATCGAACGCAAAATGCCGGAACCTTGCGCGCCGGTGATGCGTACGCATGGTGCACCGTCTGCAGCGAGCGAGAGAATGCCGCGTTGGTATTCGGTGCGCCCCGGTTTTTTTCGCATGGCTGTTTCTGATCTGGCTCGCAGCAACGGCAAGGGTTCGTCTGTAGCGCCCATCATTTGCAGTAGAGCAGGGCGCGCGAAAAAATAAAAACTCACCATGGTCGCCACCGGATTGCCGGGTAGGCCGAACAGGAAGACACGCTTGTTCTGCATCGCAATACTGCCGAAAGCCAGTGGTCGGCCGGGACGCATGGCGATTTTCCAAAAAGCGACATCGCCGAGTTTTGCCATGATTTCTCGCGTGTGATCGGCTGCACCAACCGACACGCCGCCAGAGGTGAGAATGACATCGGCTTGTTCGCACGCTTGCTGCAAGGTGTGTTCCAGTGTGGCGGGATTGTCTTTGACCACGCCCATGTCGATCAACTCGCAACCGAGCCGCGTCAACATACCGAACAGGGTGTAGCGATTACTGTCATAAATGTTGCCGGGGTCGAGCGTTTCGCCGAGTGAACGTAATTCGTCGCCGGTGGAGAAAAATGCTACGCGCAGCTTGCGTCGTACCGGTACGCTGGCGATGCCTAGCGAAGCTAATAGACCGAGATCGGCTGGCTTCAGCCGTCGTCCTGCTCGCAGAGCCGGTGCGCCAGCTGTCAGGTCTTCGCCGGTGCGGCGGCGGTTGTCGCCGGTCTTTATGACATCTGTCGGAATCGCGATGATGTCTGCAGTTTGCTGCACCAATTCGTGCGGCACGACTGTGTCGCAATCGTCCGGCATGATCGCACCGGTGGTGACGGCGATGCATTGTTCCTTGCCGATTACCCCTTCGTGGCGATGACCGGCATAGGCTTGGCCGATAATGTGCAGCCGCGTTTCGCCCGCCACGGCAAGGTCTGCGCCGCGCAATGCGTACCCATCCATTGCCGCGTTGTCGTGCGCGGGGACATGGATCGGCGAAATGATGTCTGCTGCCAGAATGCGGTCGAGTGCGCCATATAGCGTCACGTTTTCCACAGCATTGATCGGCGTGATCGCTTGCCGGATCAAGGTTTGCGCCTGCGCTACGGTCAGGGCATCTTGGCCGTGACGTGACTGTTCGATGGGAGAAGTGGCGTTCATTCTGTTTCCAGCTTGTGCAGGTCTTGCAGTGTGTTGATGTTGCGGAAGGCGTGATCGTCGGCAAACATCACGCGCACCATGCTTTGTCGCGTCTGCCAAGCTAGCATTTTACGTTCGCCGCTTTGCAAATAGCAGTCGAGATCGGCTAGGAGATTTTTTTTCAACAAGCAAAAGACGGGATGTTCTCGTTGCGTGTCATCGGACATGGTGCAGGCGACGGCG
>JAFECY010000195.1 GCA_018241865.1 Pseudomonadota bacterium
ACACCGACCTGCATGCTGCGCAAAATCGCTTCTTGCCGCGCCAACATGCGCGCCAGCTTGTCTTGCGCATCGAGGATTTTTTGCTCGGCCTCGACCCGATCGGTGATGTCGGCGAAAGACCAGATGAAGCCTTCGGAAAAATCATCGATATCGACCGCATTGCCGATGATGTGGCACCAAATTTTGCGCCCATCGCCGCGCAAAAATTGCACTTCCTTGCCATAAGTATGACCGGCGCGCAGTGCCGGATAGCTTTCGCGACCGATGCTTTCGTAATCTTCGTCGCTGATAAAGTACGTGCGCGTACCCTGCCCGACCAAATCTTCCGGCGCAAAACCGAGAATGTCGAAAAACCGTGCATTACCCCAAACAACCTGGCGATCCTTAACCAGCAGCACCCCGGCTTGCAAGCTGCGAAAAATGGTTTCATGTCGGGTCAGGGTCTTGTTGAGCTTTGTCTCGATATCGCGCGCACGCTGCTGCGCTTCGATACGATCCGACACATCGGTCATCAGCCAAAGATGACCCTCCTCAGGATCGGCTGGATCGAGCGGGCTACCTTTGATGCGACACCAGACATCGCCACCATCTTTACCGCGTAAAGCCAGTTCGGTGGCCTCCGCCGCAGTGTCTGCGCCGTTACGGCCGTGCAGCATGACCACGTCGGCGTAATCGTCGGCCGAGCGAAACGCTCCCCGGATATCGGTACCAATCACGTCATGTTCGGCATATCCGAACATGTCGCACAGACGTTGATTGACCCACACCAACCGCCCGGCGCGTTCGACCGCAAGACCGATCCGCAAGCCATCCAGCAGAGTCAGGCTTTGCCATATCGCAGGCTTGAATTCTTCCCGGCGCATCCGCTTGGTCTTCGTATCCGAATGAAAAACCAACGATAACCGAATTCCCCCCGCCCGCCAATCGCAACCGTCGGCAAAGCGCCACGGCAAGCGGATGCTGCGCTGCACTCCCGGCTATACTGCCTTCACCGCTGCCACCGAAACCCGCCCATGCACGTTCGACAGCTCGCCCAGCTTGCCAGTATCCCCGCTCTCGTCCTGATCTTCCACGCCGTGCAGGCGCAGGAAGAAGAGCCGATCACGCCTTACCGCCCTTCGGTTTCCAGTCCGGCACAATTGCCTGCGCCGGGGCAACTGGAATTCGAGCTGGGCGGGCTGGCGGGGCGCAGCAGTGGCCAGCGCCGCGACAGTTTGCCTTATCAATTCAAGCTAGCCTTCACGCCGCAATGGGGCGTACTGCTGGGCGGCGAAGCGCTAGTTTCTTCGCGCGACGATGCCGGCAACCGCGCGCGCGGGTTCGGCGATACCACTCTGGTGCTCAAGCGCGCCTTCCTGATCGACGATGCCACCGCTTTCGGTCTCGAATTCGGCATGAAAATTCCGACCGCACGCGACGATATCGGCAGCGGCAAGGCCGACTACAGCATCAACGGCATCTACAGCCGCGACATGGGCAAGCTGCACATGGACGCCAATCTGAATCTCACCCGCTTAGGCTTGGTGGATGAAGGAACCGGGCGCACGCAAACCGGCTTGTCGGCGTCGTTCTCGACCCCGCTCAGCGAGCACTGGGGCGCGACGGCAGAACTATCGGGCACGCGCCGCGCCGCTGCCGACAGCACAGCGCAAGCCTTGCTGGCGGCGGCTTACAGTCCGAGCAAATACCTGACCATCGACTTCGGCGTGCTGAAGGGATTGAACAGCGCATCGCCGAACTGGTCGTACTTCGCCGGGCTGGTGTTCCCGATCGCGAAGCTGTGGTAATCAGGCGCGACTGGGCTTGAACAGCTTGCGGCCGAGTTTCCACAGGCCGCCCAGTATCAACGGCACCACTGCAGCGCCGATGCCGATTAGGACGATGGTGTTGAGATGGTCCTTGACGACGACGTGGTAGTTCAGCAGCGGCACCGTGAATTCGAGCGCGCCGAAGAAGTAACCGGCTGCCACCAACCCTACTACCCACAACAGTGCGCCGATGATGTTATAGAGCTGGAATTTCACGAAGGTCATGTCCGACACACCGGCGACGAAAGGGGCGAAGGTGCGCACGATGGGAATGAAGCGCGCCAAAATGATGGTCTTGCCGCCGTGATTTTCATAGAACTGATGCGTCTTTTGCAGCGCCGCCTTGTCCAGCCATTTGTAATCGTAGGTGAACACCTTGTGGCCGATCTTGCTGCCGATCCAGTAATTGAGCGTATTGCCGCTGACGGCGGCCACCACCAGCAGACTCGATAGCAACCAAGGGTCCATCTTGCCTTGGGCGCAGAATGCGCCGGCGATGAACAGCAGGCTGTCGCCCGGCAGGAAGGGCAGCACCACCAGTCCGGTTTCGCAGAAGACGATCGCCAGCAGAATGGCATAGACCCAGACACCGTAATGCTCCAGCCATAGGCCGAGCGATTTGTCGATGTGCAGAATCATGTCGAAGAATTGCATGAAATCCATAGGGCTCCTTGTTTGCGGCGCCATGATACACCAGCGGCCGCGCTCGGAAGTTGAGGAAATTCCTGTCGCGCGCTGCGGTTTTTCCAGATCGTTCAAGGTCGAGAAGCGCGACCCGCGCAGGCTATAATCGGCCGGATGAATGCCCCGCACTTGCCGCAACGACCGATTCAGGCGCTGCCCGACAATCTGATCTCGCAAATCGCCGCCGGCGAAGTGGTCGAACGACCTTCCGCAGTAGTCAAGGAATTGCTGGAAAACGCGCTCGACGCCGGCGCGACCGCGATTTCGGTCAAATTAGAAGAAGGCGGCGTCAAGCGCATCGCCATCAGCGACGATGGTCGCGGCATCGGCAAGGAACAATTGCCGCTGGCGCTGGCGCGTCACGCCACGTCCAAAATCGCCTCGCTGACCGATCTGGAAAACGTCGCGACGCTCGGCTTTCGCGGCGAGGCGCTGGCGTCGATCGCATCGGTCGCGCAACTGACGCTGACTTCCAAAACCGCCGACGCCGCCCACGCTTGGCAAATCGACGGCAGCACGCAAACCATCACACCGGCTTCCGGCGCGCAAGGCACACAAGTCGATGTGCGCGATCTGTATTACAACACCCCGGCGCGACGCAAATTCCTCAAAACCGAACAAACCGAATTCGGCCATTGCGCCGAAGTCGTGCGGCGCATCGCGCTGTCGCGCCCGGACGTGGCGTTTTCCCTGTCGCACAATGGCAAGACCGTCGATCACTGGAACACCAACGACATCGCCAAGCGCAGCGCTGCCGTGTTGGGCGAAGAATTCGCTGCGGCTCGACTAAGGCTGGAAGAAGCCGCCGGGTCGCTGCGGCTGCAAGGTTTTGTCGGCTTGCCGACTGCTTCCAAGGCACGCGCCGATGCGCAGTATTTTTACGTCAACGGCCGCTTCGTGCGCGACAAATTGCTGACCCACGCGGTGCGCGCCGCTTATCAGGATGTGTTGCACGGCGACCGCTTCCCATCCTACGTGCTGGCGCTGACGCTCGATCCGGCGCTGGTCGATGTGAATGTGCACCCGTCGAAGATCGAGGTACGTTTCCGCGACAGCCGTGCCGTGCACCAGTTCGTGTTCCATGCCGTCCACCGCTCACTGGCGCAAACCTCGGCCACCGCCAACGGCGCGGCACCGGCACCGCTCCCTTCGCCTTCCGGCGCGCTGCCGTGGATGCGTGAACAGCAGCAAAGCTCTTTCCACGCGCAGTTCGCCGCACCTGCTTTCGGGGTGGCACAGGAAACAACGCAGTACGGCGCGTTGTTTGCCGCTGCAGCCACTGCGAATTTCACGCCTAACTTCCACGCTACGCCGTTGCCATCAACCGATGCGCCGCTCGGCTTCGCCTTGGCGCAACTGCACGGTATTTATATTTTGGCGCAGAACGCACGCGGCTTGGTGCTGGTCGATATGCACGCAGCGCACGAACGCATCTTGTACGAGCAATTCAAAACCGCGCTCGATGACGATGCGCTGCAAGTGCAACCCTTGCTGATTCCCGTCACCTTCCACGCCGACGCGGTGGAAGTCGGCACCGTCGAGGAAAACCGCGACACTCTGCAAAAACTCGGCTTCGATATCGCCGTGCTGTCGCCGACCACGCTGGCGGTGCGCGCCGTGCCGACACTCTTGAAGAATGCCGATGCCCAGGCGCTGGCACGCGACGTGCTGCGCGAGGTGCGCGAATTCGGCGGCTCGCGCGTGCTGCTGGAGCGCCGCAACGAATTGCTCGGCACCATGGCGTGCCACACCGCCGTGCGCGCCAACCGCATCCTCACCCTACCGGAAATGCATGCCCTATTGCGTCAGATGGAAGCCACCGAACGCGCCGACCAGTGCAACCACGGTCGGCCGACTTGGGTGCAACTGGCCTTGTCCGACCTCGACAAACTGTTCTTGCGCGGGCAGTGACGTGACGACTGCCAAGCCGCTAGCCATCGCTCTGATGGGGCCCACTGCTTCCGGCAAGACGGCGGCGGCATTGGACATCGCGCGCCGCCTGCCTTGCGAAATCATCTCGGTCGATTCGGCGCTGGTGTATCGCGGCATGGATATCGGCACTGCCAAGCCGACGCCAGCAGAACGCGCCGCCGTGCCGCACCACCTGATCGACATTCTGGAGCCGACCGCAGCCTATTCGGCGATGCAGTTCCGTGACGATGCGTTACGGTTGGTGACCGATATCCATGCGCGCGGCAAGCTGCCGCTGCTGGTCGGCGGCACCATGCTCTACTTCAAGGCACTACGCGATGGTCTGGATGATTTACCGCCGGCCGACCCGGCTGTGCGCGCGCAGCTTGACGCCGACGCCGCGCAAATCGGCGTGCCCGGCCTGCATGCGCGGCTGGCGCAATGCGATCCGCAAACCGCCGCCCGGCTCAAGCCCAACGACGCGCAACGCATCCAGCGTGCGCTAGAAATCATTGCGCTGACTGGTCAACCGATGTCGGCCTTGCTCGCCAGAGCACCGAAAACCGCCTTACCCTTCACCCTGCTACCGCTGGCGCTGGAACCGAGCGATCGCAGCGTGCTGCATCAACGCATCGCCGAGCGTTTCGACGCCATGCTGGCGCACGAAGATGGCTTGCTGACGGAAGTGACGCGCCTGCGCGCACGCGGCGACCTGCACCCCGGCCTGCCGTCGATGCGCTGCGTCGGCTATCGCCAAGCTTGGGAATATCTCGATGGCATGTACGACATGGCTAGCTTGCGCGAAAAAGGCATCGCCGCCACCCGTCAATTGGCGAAGCGGCAATTAACTTGGCTGCGCTCGATGCCAGATCGGCTGGTAATTGATTGCCTTGCCGCCGACGCGGGTGCACAAGTGCTGAAACAGGTGGAAATTGCCGTCAACCGGCAGGATTACCATTGAATTTCAGTTATTTCACATCATTCGCCAGATATCGAAAAATGCGCGCAGTATTGACAACCGCGAGCCTCGTCAGCATACTAGCGGGCTGACTGGTGATATAGCTCAGCTGGTTAGAGCACAGCACTCATAATGCTGGGGTCGGTGGTTCAAGTCCACCTATCACCACCAATAACACGTTTCAGGAAGTTCAAGGAAGTATCGAAACCCGCGTTTCTCTCTATGAGAACGCGGGTTTTTTGTCGCCTCATGGTTTTTAGCATCCATTTACATCCAGATTCTTTGCATCCATACTTGAATGCTTGGATGCAATCCTTTGAATAACCTCACATCTGAGCTTCGTGAAGGACACTTTTTCCCGCTGACGCGAGCGCAAAGGCCTTTCCGCGCACACGATCGCCGGCTGCAATTCCAGATCTCCGAGGTCGATGAATGGGTGCGTTCGGGTGGTGCGGATGAAGATTCGAATAATCCAGTGCGGCAAGAACAATAAGGGGAAGCAAACCTGATGGTTTTCAGTGAAGACTCACGCGTCAAAATCCCTTGCATCCTGCATTTGGTGCGGCTTGGCTACCGCTATCTTTCCCTGAAAGACGCCACTTGGGAAGAAGAAACCAACATCTTCCCTGATCTCTTCCGCAAAGCCATCGCCCGGATCAACCCCGGCACGGAAAGCGACGACATCGGCCGGCTATTGGCCGACGTCAAACTTTTGCTGGATAACGAAGATCTCGGCAAGGCCTTCTACGAAAAGCTTTTGGAACGCTCGGGCATCCGGCTGATCGACTTCGAGAATTTCGACAACAATAGCTTCCACGTCGTTACCGAGCTGACCTGCAAAAATAGCGACGACGAGTTCCGACCCGATATCACGCTACTCATCAACGGCATGCCGCTGGCCTTCATCGAGGTCAAGAAGCCCAACAACCGCGAAGGCGTGCTGGCCGAGCGCAACCGCATCATCACCCGCAGCCGCAACCCGCGCTTCCGACGCTTCATCAATATCACCCAGTTGATGGTCTTCTCCAACAACATGGAGTACGACGATGGCTCGCCGCAGCCCATCGAAGGCGCGTTTTATGCCAGCCCGTCCTATGACTCGCCAGTGTTCAACTATTTCCGCGAAGAAGAAACACTGGATATCCCCCAGCTTCTGGCGGATGAAGATGGCACGCTTGAAAACGAAGTACTGCGCGACAACAACCTCAACGTCATCAAGCACAGCCCGGAATTTCTCAGCAACAAATCACCCGACACGCCGACCAACCGCATCTGCACTTCGCTGTTCAGCCGTGAGCGCCTAGCCTTCCTGCTGCGTTTCGCGCTGGTCTATGTGAACGAAACCGATGGCCTGCACAAGCACGTCATGCGCTACCCGCAGCTCTTCGCCACCAAGGCGATCGAGCGCAAGCTGGATGCTGGCGTGCGCAAAGGCATCATCTGGCACACCCAGGGCAGCGGCAAAACCGCGCTGGCCTATTACAACACCCGTTTTCTGACGGACTACTTTCAGCGCCGGGGCATTATCCCGAAGTTCTACTTCATCGTGGATCGGCTTGATCTGCTCATTCAGGCGCAGCGTGAGTTCGCCGGTCGCGGGCTGGTGGTGCACACCATCGACAGCCGCGAAGCCTTTGCCCGCGACATCAAGACCACGCAGGTGCTGCACAACCACAGCGGCAAACCCGAAATCACCGTGGTCAACATCCAAAAGTTTCAGGATGACCCGGACGTGGTGCGCGTCGAAGATTACGACGTCAGCATCCAGCGCGTCTATTTTCTCGACGAGGTGCATCGCAGCTACAATCCGCAGGGCAGTTTTCTGGCCAACCTCAGCCAGTCCGACCGCAACGCCATCAAGATCGGCCTCACCGGCACCCCGCTGCTGGGCGACGACTACAACTCCCGCGCGCTGTTTGGCGACTACATTCACAAGTATTACTACAACGCGTCCATCGCTGACGGCTACACGCTGCGCCTGATCCGCGAAGAGATCGCCACCAATTACAAGCTCACCTTGCAAGAGGCGCTCGCCGCCGTGGAGCTGCAGCAGGGCGACATCGACCGCAAGCTCATTTACGCCCATCCGAAATTTGTCGAGCCCATGCTCGATTACATTGTGCGCGACTTTGAAAAAAGCCGCGGCGCGCTGGGCGACGCCAGCATTGGCGGCATGGTCATCTGCGACAGCGCCGAGCAGGCCCGGCAGATGTTCGACATCTTCAACGCGGTATACGCCGCCCAGCCCGCGCCTGCCTATACCGCGCAGGACTCGGCGCAGGCGATGATCGCCGCCGCGCAGCCCGACAGCTACGCCGCCCGCACCCTGCTGGAGAACCGCGCAAGGAGCGCGGCGCTGATCCTGCACGATGTCGGCAGCAAGGAAGAACGTAAAGATTGGGTTGAAGATTTCAAGGCTGGCAAGATCGACTTGCTATTTGTCTACAACATGCTGCTCACCGGTTTCGACGCCAGGCGCCTGAAAAAGCTTTATCTTGGCCGGGTGATCCGTTCGCACAACCTGCTGCAGGCGCTCACCCGCGTCAACCGCACCTACAAGAATTTCCGCTACGGTTATGTCGTCGATTTCGCTGACATCCGCAAGGAGTTTGATGCCACCAACAAGGCCTATTTCGACGAACTGCAAACCGAGCTGGGCGACGAAATCGAGCATTACTCGAAGCTCTTCAAATCCGCGGAAGAAATTGCGCAGGAAATCGAAGCGATCAAGGACATCCTGTTCAGCTTTGACATCGAAAACGCCGAGGTATTCTCGCGGCAGATCAGCCAGATGCAGGATCGCGCCACGGTGCTGGCCCTCAAAAAAGCGCTGACCGATGCCCGCAACCTCTACAACCTGATCCGACTGCAGGGCGACTACGCGCTGCTTCAGCAGCTCGATTTTCAGAAGCTCAACCAGCTTTACCGCGAAACCTGCAACCACCTCGATCTGCTCAACCTCAAGGAAAGCATCGAATCGGCCACCGACACCGGCAACTTGCTCAATGTCGCACTGGAAGATGTGCTGTTCATGTTCACCAAGATTAAGGAAGAAGAGCTGGTGCTGGCCGACAAGCTCAAGAACACGCTGCGCCAAACCCGCGAAGCCTTGGCTGACAACTTCGACCAGCAAGACCCGAAGTTCATCACCCTCAAGGAAGAGCTGGAGCGCTTGTTCAAGAAAAAGAAACTCAACGAAGTCAGCCAGACCGAGATGGCCGCCAATATCGGCGCGCTCAATGTCATTCACGACAAGGTGAAAGAGCTGAACCGCCAGAACCGTCAGCTCCGCGCCAAATACCGGGGGGATGTCAAATACACCCGCATCCACAAGCGGCTGCAAGAGCGTGGCACGGTGACGCAAACCGAGCGCCGCCTCTTCGAGGCTCTTACCGGCGTCAAACAGCAGGCCGATGAGCAGGTGCTGCAAAACACGCAGCTATTATTGGATAACGAAAGCTACTTCGGACGAATGATGATGCCCATCGTGTTGGGCGAATTCGAAACTCGTCAAAAGATCCCTCTCGACCTTGACGCCGCCGACACCATCAACCATCTGGTTGTAACAGAATATATCAATGAATTTGCCTCTGGCAGTAGAACTGGAGTACGCAGTTGGTAACACAGGAATTTGAACAACGCACCCGCGAGCTGATCGATAGCCTCAAGGCCATTTGCGCCGCCTATGGCTTGGGCAACGATGGCAATGAATTCAAGATCATCACCCAGGTTTTTCTCTATAAATTTCTCAACGATAAATTCGCGTTTGAGGCCAAGAAAATCCGGCCAGCCCTGAAGAAGGCCGACAAGTGGGAGCCGGTCATCGCCAGCCTGAGCGATGATGAACTGGGAAAACTGCATCGCCAGATGGGACCGGACACCGCCCGGCTAAAACCCGAGCACTTTATTGCCCACTTGTTTGGTCGCCAGAACGCGCCCGAATTTGCCAAGCTGTTTGACGATACCCTGCGCGACATCGCCATCAGCAACAATGACATTTTCGCGGTCAAGACCGATGGCGGCGCCAAGATCACCCTGTTCGACCGTGTCAGCGAATTCATCGCCGATCCCTCGAAGCGTGACGATTTTTGTCGCGCCATCATCAACAAACTGGGCGACTTCAGCTTCGAGCGCATCTTCAATGAAAAGTACGATTTCTACGCCGCGATTTTCGAGTACCTGATCAAGGATTACAACAAGGACAGCGGCGGCAAATACGCTGAGTACTACACACCGCACGCCGTCGCCAAGATCATGGCCGCCATCCTGGTGCCGGAAACGGTGCGCGGCAAGATCAAGAACGTGAGCTGTTACGACCCCTCGGCCGGTTCCGGCACGCTGCTGATGAACATCGCCCACGCCATCGGCGAGCAGCGCTGCAGCATCTATTCGCAAGACATCTCGCAAAAGTCTTCCAGCCTGCTGCGCCTGAACCTGGTCCTGAATAATCTGGTGCACTCCATCCCCAACATCATCCAGGGCAATACCATGCTTCACCCCTATCACCGGGAGGGCAAGGCGCTGAAGAAATTCGATTACATCGTCAGCAATCCACCATTCAAGATGGATTTCTCCGATTTCAGGAATCAACTGGACACCAAGGAGCATCAGGAACGCTTCTTCGCCGGCGTCCCGAACATTCCGAAACAGGCCGTCGACAAGATGGCCATCTACCAGCTCTTTTTGCAGCACATCATTTATTCGTTAAAGCCCGGCGGCAAGGCGGCGGTCGTGGTGCCCACCGGCTTCATCACCGCGCAAAGCGGCATCGACAAGGGCATCCGTCAGCATCTGGTGGATAACAAGATGCTGGCCGGCGTGGTTTCCATGCCCAGTAATATCTTCGCCACCACCGGCACCAATGTCTCCATCCTGTTCATTGACGCCGCCAACAAAGCCGACGTGGTGCTGATCGATGCCTCCAGCCTCGGCACCAAGGTCAAGGACGGCAAGAACCAGAAGACACTGCTTTCGACGGCAGAAGAAGACCGCATCATCGCCACCTTCAACGCCAGGCAGGCAGTGGAGGATTTTTCGGTGGTGGTCAGCTACGACCAAATCGCCGCCAAGAATTATTCCTTGAGCGCCGGGCAGTATTTCGAGGTAAAGATCGAATACAGCGACCTGACCCCGGCGCAGTTTGCCGCGAAGATGCAGGAATTTACCAGCAAGCTGGATGCGCTGTTCAAAGAGTCGGCAGGGCTGGAGAAAGAGATCAAGAAACAGTTGGCGGGGTTGCGGTATGAGTGATCTGGGACAGGAAAGCCAGACGCGGGAGTTCAAGCGGGAGCTGAGCGATTCGCTGGAAAAGGAAGTCGTCGCCTTTCTCAATTCCGCCATGGGCGGGGATATCTACATTGGGGTAGCGGATGATGGCAGCATCATCGGCGTCAGCAATCCCGATGCCCTGATGCTGGCCATTTCCGACCGCATCCGCAACAACATCCAGCCCACCTGTCTCGGCCTCTACGATGTCATCGCCGAAA
>JAFECY010000196.1 GCA_018241865.1 Pseudomonadota bacterium
TCTTACCATCATTCGAACACAGCTTTTATACCATCTGGAGTTGCCCTTTTACAATCACCTATATAGTTATTACCAAGAAAAAAGGGAGCCATCTGGCTCCCTTTATCTTCAACATTCAAAGATTTACTTGAACACCACCGTCTTGTGCCCATTCAGCAAAATCCGGTGCTCGACAAACCACTTCACCGCCCGCGCCAACACCACGCACTCGACATCGCGGCCGATCGAGGTCAGGGTGTCAGGGTCCATGGCATGGTCGACGCGCTCGACATCCTGCTCGATGATCGGGCCTTCGTCGAGGTCGCCGGTGACGAAGTGGGCGGTGGCGCCGATCAGTTTGACGCCGCGCTCGTGCGCCTGGTAGTAGGGTTTGGCGCCCTTGAAGCTGGGCAGGAAGGAATGGTGGATATTGATCGCCTTGCCCTTCAGCGCTTCGCACATCTCCGGTGACAGGATCTGCATATAGCGCGCCAGAACCACCAGGTCGATGTCGTGGGTCTTGATGATTTCCTGGATGCGCTCTTCCTGCGCGCGCTTGGTTTCCGGCGCGGCGCCGGTGGCCAGCGGCAGGTGATGGAAGGGAATGTTGTAGCTGGCTGCCAGCTGGTAGAAATCGGTGTGGTTGGAAACGATGGCCGGGATTTCCACGTGCAGCAGGCCGCTCTTGTAGCGGAACAGCAGGTCGTTGAGGCAATGGCCGATCCTGGAGACCATCAGCATCATGCGCGGCTTGCGCGTGGCGTCGTGCAGTTGCCAGTTCATTTGCATGGTCTGCGCCAGTGCGGCGAACTGGCTGTGCAGCTGCGCATCGGTCTGCGCCGCATCTTCCGCCGCGAAGTGCACGCGCATGAAGAACAGTGCCGACTGCGCATCGCCGAACTGGGCGGAGTCGATGATGTTGCAGCCATGCTCGGCGAGGAAGCCGGAAACGCGATGGACGATGCCGCGCTGGTCATGGCACGACAGGGTGAGGATGTATTCCGGGTGGGTCATGTTCTTCGCGGGAGCCGGGTTGAGTGCGGCATATTGTCGCACGGCTTCCGGGGAAAAACGAAATGGCCGGCCCCTGGCGGGAACCGGCCATTTTTGTGTTGGTGGGGATGGCGTGCGCCGTCTGGCGTACCCCATCCCCATCCCGCCCTTCCCCTTGAAGGGGAAGGAGTGGCGCGTTTGTCGGCGTTGCTTCTTAGCCGACCTTGGCGACGGTCAAACCTTTGGGTGCTGCGGCAGCAGTGCCGACTTGCACATCGCCCGCCAACTGGCCGCCTTCCTCGATCACGAGCTTGCCGTAACGGATCTTGCCCGAGACCTTGCCAGTAGCGTAGATCACCAGCTTCTGGCGCACGGTGAGGTCGCCGTCGAATTCGCCGCGAATTTCAGCGATGTCGATTTCGGCGGAGCCCTTGAAGGCGCCGCGCTCGGCAATCTGGATCACGCGCGAATCCATGGTGGCTTCGACGCGACCTTCGACCACGAGCGTGTCGCAATCGGTGATCTCAACGCCTTTCAATTTGATGTTGGGGCCGACGATCAGTTTGCTGCCGGTTTCATTGCTGCCGGACATGGCAAGATTCGCCGGCGTGGCGACAGGTTCGGCCGCAGCAGATGCACTGACAACCGGAATTGCTGCCTTGGGAATGCCCGATGCAGAACCGGGCGTGAGGTTGTTGCTGGTGCTGCTGAAAGGCTGATTGGGTTGATTGGAAGAATTGGCTTCGCGTTTGCCGAAAAGCGTTTCTGATCGCAGCATGATTTCTCCTGTAAACAAAAGACACGCAGGCCAATATGCGCCGAGCGAACGGCTCTCGCTTTATTGCCCATCGCTATGTCATGACAAAACAATGATAGGAATGCGCTCAACCAGAAGCCACGGCTCTGAATTGTCGAACACTTGCATTGGTCAATAGCAGTCAGGGAAAGTTCCACCTTGCTGCAAATTTGCTAGGAATTTTTTTACAGCACACACGAGCAGACGAAAAAAAACGCTGCAGGCATCTGCAGCGTTTTTTGGTAATGGCTTGCAACAACTCAGTCGCGCACCACTTTCTTGTACTCGTTGGTACGCGTATCGATCTCGATCACATCGTCGGTGCTGACGAACAGCGGCACTTGAACGATGTGCTGGTGCGCTTCGATAGCGTTTTCGATCTTGGCTTCCTTCAGGACGTTGCCCGAGGTATTGCCTTTGACCGCCGGCTCCGAATAAATCACCTTGCGGGCGATGGTGATCGGCAATTCAACCGAGATCGCTTTGCCGTCGTAGAACACGGCTTCGCATTCCATGCCATCTTTTAAGTAATGCAGCGCGTCGCCCAAGTTTTCTTCTTCGATTTCGTACTGGTTGTATTCCTCGTCCATGAAGACGTACAGCGGATCGGCAAAGTAGGAATAGGTCACCGGCTTTTTGTCGAGCACGACCACTTCAAATTTGTCGTCGCCGCGGAACACGTTTTCCAGCGGCGCGTTGGTCAGAAGATTCTTCATCTTCCATTTGTAGGTGAAGCCGGTGCGGCTGGAGCCGTTGACGTCGGAACGCAGCACGATGAAGGGCTTGGCATCGACCATGATGATGTTGCCGACGCGAATTTCTTTTGCGAATTTCATAGGGAGTAATCGTAAAAAAGAGGTTGCATGAAAACCATCTGCCGCTTCATGGCCGGCAGCACCGCAGGCCGTATCTATGTAAGATCGCGCCTTTTTGAGAACCGCGCATTATACCTTGTTTTCTGCAGCTTCCGACCTTTTGGCGGCAGCAAACGCCAGCAAATTGCCGGCCAAATCGCCGATTGTCTGCACCTGCTGCGACCACGCCTCCGTCCGGTGTCCAAGCAGCGGCAACACTGTCTGCAACGACTCCCATAGGTTCGCCACATCCGCCACACCGACAACATCGTTCCACCATAAAACAAAATCATCCAAGCGCGCACTACCCGCCGCGTAACGCTGCAAAAAAGCGCGCAATTTCTTGTGGTGCAAATTCTTGTCCTGCGGATAGATATGCCAGATGAAAGGTTTGCCTGCCCACTGGGCGCGCACGAAGGAATCCTCGCCGCGCACGAAATTGAGATCGCACGCCCACAGCAAGCGGTCGTAATCGGATTGTGCAATAAAAGGCAAAACGCGCACGATAAGCGCACCGCGCATCTGCGCCGCTCCCGCCTTGGCTGGCGCGCCGAGGAAAGTCTCGACCGCTTCGGTCGCCACACCCTCCGGCACGAGACAAACGATGGGCGTGTCGCCACCCTGCCATGCCGCAAACAATGCGGAAATCGGCGCTTGCGGATAGCAGAATAGCGACACCTTCAGCGCCGCCATTTCCATCGGAGCGACGCCGATGCTTTCGAGGAATGTGGCCATGACGGCGGAGTCGGACTGAAACTGCCGGCGCTGCGCTTCCAGATCCGCTTCATGCAGCAAACCGCCAGTCTTATCGGTGAAACCCGGATAGAAAAAATACTTGGTCAAAGGCAGGCGCGGATGCATCGAAGGCAGGGTATGGCAGCCCTCCACCCACTCCTCCGCCGTCAAGCCTTCGAGATTGAGCCAGACCGGACGCGGATGGCATAGTGCCATCGCCGCGATGTAGCCGGGCGGGATGTCACAACCGAAGAATTCGATGACGATATCGGCGATGTCTTCCAGCGCAAACACGCCCTCCTGGTCGCGCCAGTGCAGCACGCTCACATCATCCACCTGCTGCGCTCCGACATCGGCCGCCACGGCCGGGTTAATGCGGCGGAAGCTGTGCAAATCGTCCACCCACAGCGTGACGGCAATGCCATGCTCCTGCCGCAGTTGTCGCGCCAGCCGCCAGCAGATGCCAATGTCGCCGTAGTTATCGACGACTTTGCAGAAGATGGCGAGGGTGGCTAGAAACGTCATAGGGAAAGCATAAATGAAAACACTGCGTGGGCGTGACGTATTCAACAACAGGGGTTTGCA
>JAFECY010000197.1 GCA_018241865.1 Pseudomonadota bacterium
CGGCAGGCGCAACAAGGCGATCGGCGACTTGGCGACAAACGTGACATAGGCCGTCATCCCGAGCTTGATGTCGGCCGGCGCATCGGCAATGTGCACTTTTGCGTTATACGTGCGCGTCACCGGATCGGCGATCGGCGAAATTTCCCGTATCTTGCCGACCAAAATTTCATTCGGCTTGGCCCAGACGCGCACGCGCACATCGGCAATCTGACGCAAGGTATCGACCTTGTCTTCTGGAATGCCGAACACCACTTCTTTCTCGCCCAATTGCGCCACCCGCACCACTGGATTGCCTGCAGCCACGACTTGCCCGACTTCGGCATCAATGCCTGTCACCACGCCGTCGTTGTCTGCCACCAGCGTGGTATAGCCGGCTTGGTTCGATTGGTTTTTGTATGCAGCCTGCGCTTGTTCTTGGCTGGCACGCGCTGCTTTGTATGCGGTGTCCTTGGCATCCAGCACGGCCTGGCTGACGAAATTTTTGTCCTTCAAATCTTGGTAACGCGCCAGCTCCGCCTTGGCCAGCGCCAGATTACTGTCAGCGGCTTTCAAGCCGGCGTTGGCCTGCGCCTGTGCCAATTGCAAATCTTGTGGATCGAGCTGCATCAGCACTTGACCACGTTTGACCATCGACCCGATTTCCACTTTGCGCGCCACGATCTTGCCGCCGACGCGAAAGCCAAGACGCGATTCTATGCGCGGCCGGATTTCGCCGGGAAATTCCGCCAGCACATCGACCTTATCAGCGCTGACCTGCAGCACGCGCACCGGGCGTATATCCTCCGTTTTTTCGGCCGGTTTCGAGCAAGCGCTCAGAATGACGCCTGCCACAATGGCCATGCCTGCAGCCCCTGCCTTGCTGGAAAGTTGCCGGACTGTCGCGTGCAGATCGGAGTAAATGGCCACGATTTTTCCTTTACTATGCGGGCTGGAAAATATTGCTGATTAGATGGCAGATTTTCAATTCGCCATCAAGTTAATGACTAATGAGTTAGTAATTATAAGCAGCCCTCGCACATTTGCATATGACTTTTTAGTCATTTATTTTGATGTCTATCGATCATTACGAAAATTTCCCGGTTGCCTCGCTGTTGTTACCTAAGCGTCTGCGTCCTGCGGTCGGCGTTATCTACGCTTTTGCCCGCAGTGCCGACGACTTCGCCGATGAGGGAGACGCGACGCCGCAAGAACGACTGGCCGCCCTCTCCGCATATGAAGCCGAACTGGATAACATAGAAAATCGGCAGCCTTCGGAACAAGCCTTGTTTCAGTCTTTATCCCAAGTCATCGCAACATACCAATTACCGATCCATGCTTTCCGCGATTTATTGTCGGCCTTCAAGCAGGATGTCGTGACGCCGCGTTACGCCAGCTTTACCGATGTGTTGGATTATTGTCGTCGCTCGGCGAATCCGGTCGGCACATTGATGCTGCATTTATATGGCGCGGCCACAGCACAAAACTTGCGCGACTCGGACGCAATCTGCACCGCGCTGCAACTCATCAATTTTTGGCAAGACGTGGCGATCGACTGGAAAAAAGATCGCGTCTATCTGCCACTGGAAGATTTGGTGCGCTTCGGTGTGACGGAAGACGATATTGCCGAACAACGCGATACGGAAGCTTGGCGCGCGCTACTGCAATTTGAAGTCGTCCGCGCGAGGGAAATGATGCTGTCCGGCGCACCGCTGGCCGTGCGCCTGCCCGGCCGCATCGGCTGGGAATTGCGGATGGTGGTGCAAGGCGGTTTGCGTATTTTGGAAAAAATCGAAACGGCCCATTATGATGTGTTCCGCCGCCGCCCGACATTGCACAAAGGCGACTGGCTACGCATGACCACACGCAGTTTCGGCATGCGCACCGCCTGAAAACCTTGGCCGATGCCAGCCAGTTCGGCTAGCATAGCGGCTTCGCTTCACGATCATTTCAACCAGCAAGCCCATGTCTCCCGACGAATACTGCCAACAAAAAGCTGCGCAAAGCGGCTCCAGCTTTTATTACAGCTTTCTGTTTCTGCCACCGGAGCGGCGTCGCGCCATCACCGCACTGTATGCTTACTGTCGCGAAGTCGATGATACGGTCGATGAATGCACCGATGTCATGGTGGCGCGCAACAAGCTGATCTGGTGGCGCAAGGAAATCGGCGCAATGCTGGATGGCAAACCGACACATCCGGTGACGCAAGCGCTACAGCCGCATTTACAAACATGCTCCCTCGAAGGCAAACATCTGCTGGCGATCATCGACGGCATGGAAATGGATCTCGACCAGACGCGTTATCTCGATTACCCCGGCCTGCAACGCTATTGTTGGCATGTGGCGGGCGTGGTCGGCATACTCTCGGCCAGCATCTTCGGCTACACCCGCGCGGAAACCTTGCAATACGCGGAAAAACTCGGACTGGCTTTTCAGTTGACCAACATCATCCGCGATGTCGGTGAAGATGCGCGCAAGGGTCGCATCTATTTGCCCGTCAACGAGCTGCAGCAATTCAACGTCACTGCCGCCGATTTGCTGAACGCGCGTCACAGCGAGAATTTCGAGAAGCTGATGCGCTTCCAAGTTGAACGCGCACAAACCGTCTATGACGAAGCCTTTTCTTTGCTGCCGAAAGAAGATCGCCGCACGCAACGTCCCGGTCTGATGATGGCAGCCATCTACCGCACTTTGCTCGACGAGATCGAGCGCGACGGTTTTCATGTGCTGAACCAACGCATTTCACTCACGCCGATTCGCAAACTGTGGCTGGCGTGGAAAACGTATGTGCGCGGCTAGTTTTTTCCGGCGTAAAAGATGTACAAGCAGCCTCCCCTCTCCCCTGCCCTCTCTCCCATTGGAGAGGGGAACGTCGTGCGCAAGTTTGCGGTGGTGGGCGGCGGCTGGGCCGGTTGCGCCGCCGCCGTCGAGCTGGCGCGCACCGGTCATCACGTCACCTTGTTTGAAAGCGCACGCACTTTGGGCGGCCGCGCGCGCATGGTCGAAATCAACGGCCTGACGCTCGACAATGGCCAGCACATCATGCTCGGCGCCTATAAAGATACTGTGCAATTGATGCAGACCGTCGGCATCGACACGCAGCAAGCCTTTCTCAATCTGCCGCTGCAAATGCGTTATCCGGGCGATAGCGGCATGGATTTTGTCGCGCCGCGTTTGCCCGCACCTTTGCACCTGCTGGTTGCCTTGCTGCGCGCGCGCGGCTTGTCGAAAGCTGACAAGCTTGCGCTGGCGCGATTTTCAAGCACCGCGCGCTGGATCGACTGGCGCTTGCATGACGACTGCACGGTATCTGAACTGCTAGAGCGCTACCAGCAGACCGAACGCCTGAATCGCTTGATGTGGCGTCCTTTGTGCATCGCCGCGTTGAACACGCCGCCGGAACGCGCCTCAGCGCAAGTATTTCTGAATGTTTTGCGTGACAGCCTCGGCGCACGCCGCGCTGCTTCCGACATGCTGTTGCCGCGCTTTGATCTGAGCGCCATTTTTCCGCAACATGCGGCACGCTTTGTGGCGCAGCGCGGCGGCGCGATCAAGACCGCCTGCACGGTGACAGCGATTGCAGCGGTAGAGTCAGGCTGGCAAATCCACACAAAAGATGAAACTGCCTGCTTCGACCGAGTGATTATCGCCACGCAAGCCAGCCATGCGGCAAATCTGTTGAAAGAACTGCCGGGAGCCACGACCCTGCCCGCCTTCGACTACGAGCCGATCACCACTTGTTATCTGCAATACGATGCCAGCGTCCGCCTGCCGCAAGCCTTCTTCGCCCTAATCGATGACGCTGGACGCAAAGAGTGGGGACAATTCGTCTTCGATCGCGGGCAATTGCATGCCGATCAGGCTGGCTTGCTGGCGGTGGTGGTCAGCGTCTCTGCTCCGGCGATCGAGGATGGCCAGCAGACGCTGGCGGCGGAAGTGGCCGCGCAATTAGCGCAAACGTTTGACATGGAAAAACTGGCGCGCCCGCTCTGGAACAAGACCATCACCGAGAAACGCGCTACGTTTTCTTGTCAACCCGCCTTGGCGCGACCCGGCCCGGAAACAGGGCTGGCGGGATTATTTCTTGCCGGCGATTATCTGGCTAGCGATTACCCCGCCACACTGGAAGCCGCCACGCGCAGTGGCATCGCAGCAGCAAAGTTAGCAATTCAAGCGTAAATTTTTTCCGTGTTGCCACCGTGCAGAGGCACAGTCGTTTCGCCGCGGATCACGTGACCATGCGCATCATGAAAGGCCACGACCCGACGCGCATTTTTCCATTCCGCCAGATCGGTGGCAGGCAAATTCGCATAAGCGGCCAATTCTTCTGTCGAGACTTGCTCCGGCCGAGTGCGGCGGTTGACATTGTGAAAGCGCATGAATTCGATACGCGCCCAACCCAGCAAACTACCGCCGAGCGTAGCGATGACCGCTAGATACACCAGCATCGTCTTGCCTAGCTGCTGCCACTCTTGACCAACGTTGTATTCGCCGTAGCCGACATAAGCCATCACACCCATCGCCCACAGAATCAGCGTCACCAGCGGCATCCACAAATAACCCCAGATCATCCAGAAAAAGGCAGTGAAAAAAGTCCAGCCTATCCGGTTCGGCAAAGGTGCTAACGACGGTTTTTCAAAGATCAATTGCTTCATGGTTCTGCTCCCGTTTCAGTCGGATTTTTGCTCTGCTTGCTGTGATTTTCGTTACCCACAATCTGTTTCGCCGGATCGCGCAGACCGCGGTCTGGGCTGGTCCAAATAGCGCGTTTTCCACGCTTGCGCAGCAAAACTCTCGGCACCGCCCAGACAGTGGTGCACATGTTCAGCATCCAATAAGCCAGCGGATACCAGATCATCCAAAAATAGTGACGGAAGATACGATGGTCGTAGCGGCGATCGAGTAACATACTGACCAGTATTTGCAGCAGACAAGTGGTGCCGATCAACACGCCGTGCCAACCCGGCACGATGGTGATTTGCCAGCGCAACGGCATCTCGACGAATAGACCGATAGTCCATATCAACAGCACCAGCGCCATGGCATACGCCCAAAACACCGAGATCGCGTATTCCAGATACACCATCACCATCCGCCGCAAGCGCCAAGTGCGCAGCACATGAAAATACTTGCGGATCACCTGCACGCCACCCATGGCCCAGCGCAAGCGCTGTTTCCACAAACCACGCAAAGTTTCCGGCATCAAGATCCAGCACAGCGCGTGCGGCTCGAAGCGCACATCCCAGTGATTGGTCTGCAGTTTCCAACTGATGTCGATGTCCTCGGTCAGCATGTCCGGGCTCCAGAAGCCGATCTGTAGCAAGGCGCGTTTACGGAACATCGCCACCACGCCGGATACCGTGAACACGCGGCCATAAATACGTTGCGTGCGTTTGATGAGGCCGATGATGGAAGAAAATTCGCCGACCTGCAGCCGGCCGAGCAAGGTCGAGCGGGTACGGATACGCGGATTGCCGGTGACCGCGCCGACCCGATGGCCTTCAATGAAATGCGGCAGCATCCAAGAGATGACGTCGCGATCGAGCACCGCATCGCCGTCGATACAGAGTAAAAATTCACCGCGTGCGACCAAAGCAGCCGTGTTCAAGCCGACCGCCTTGCCTTGATTGCGCGCCTGATGCACCACCCGCAGCTTCGGGTACACCGCGATCAGCTCGTCGAGAATCGCGCCGGTATTGTCTTTACTGCCGTCGTTGATACAGATGATTTCGTAG
>JAFECY010000198.1 GCA_018241865.1 Pseudomonadota bacterium
CGGCTCTGGAAGCGGCTAACGCAAAAGTCATGCGCGATATCATCGCCAAGGTCGAACTGACGCAGAGTAATCAACAAGCGCGTGCCTTTTGGTGGGTCATGCATGCACTAGCGGAAGCTGTGGCGGCCGGCCAGATTCCCAAGGAAATCTACGTTAAGCAATTGTTTGCACGCATCAACCTGCAGATTCGCCGCCTATCCGAAGGCTCTGGCAGTATCGCCGAGCGCTTGTTACGCGATGCTTTGTTCTTCATTGCGCGTATTGCGCAGCCCATGCCGCGTGCAGCACAGGTGCGCGCCGCTTATCAGCTCGATGGGTTGGTGCCGGTCGATTACGACAAAAAACGCTACGGCCAGATTGACGTCGATGCGTTGGCGCAAGCCAAAACTCGCTTAACACAGGTCAAAAATCTGTGGAACCGCTTGGCTGGTGGCGACGGTACCGCTGCCGAAGCATTCGGCAATGAAATGAAGGGATTGACTGAAGCGGTCGCTAAGTTGAATTCGCCACCGCTTCTGAAGCTCTTGCGTGAATTGAATGGTATTTCGCGTCATGCCGCAGCTAGCACGCAAACGGGTGGTGCGCTGGCATTGGAAATGGCGACCAGCCTGCTGTTCGTTGAGAATGCACTGACCAATATTAGCCGCCTTTCCGATGACTTCTCGCAGCGGGCAGACGCTATGACGGCGCGCTTGCTGGCCATTGTTTCCGGTCAGACGCCGACTGAATCGGCTGAGTGGTTTGATGAAATGACGCGGGAGGCGCAGCAACGCCAGACCATGGGTGCGTTGGCAACCGAAATGCAGAGCAGCCTGCGCCAAGTGGAAAAGCTACTCGATGATTATTTCCGCGAACCGACCGAACGCACCGCACTGACTCAAATCGACCCCGTGTTGCATCAGATCGCCGGTGCGTTGGCGATTCTCGATCAAGGCGATGCTTTGCGCGCTGTCCAGCACACGCAAGCTGTCGTCAAACAGTTTGTCGAGAGTCCGCCGGATACCGCACCGGACACGCATGCGTTCCAGCATGTCGCGCAAAACGTCGGTGCGCTCAGTTTCTTTATCGAGACTTTACAACTGCAACCGGAAAGCGCGAAACAACGTTTTTCCTTCGATGAACAGCAGGGCCTTTTCCGGGCAAACCTGCTCGAAAAAAAAAATGAGGACGATGGAGTCGGTAGTGAGGTAATCGTTCCGGCGCTGGAGGGAGATGTCGCCCCGATAGCGCAACTGGCAACGGTTGAGCAGGAACTCGAACAGCGCCAAAAACAATCGGCGGAACTGGCGAAATCGTTATCAGTTGAGCCGGACAATCCTGCGCTGCAGGAACAGTTGAAGGAATCGCTGGAACAAGTCCAGCTCGATGCGGCGCTGGTGGGCGAAACCGAAATCGGCGAGCGCGCCCAAGCGGCGATCAACTTGCTGGAAAGCCCGGACTTTAAGCCGACCGAAGCCAATCTGGCTGAAATCGTCCATGCCACCGAGCCGGAAACGCCGACTCCGGTCGCGCCTGCGCCGGTAGTAGCGTCAGCCCCAGTAGTCGCTTCCGATGAGGAAGTCGATGCCGAGTTGCTGGAAATTTTCCTTGGTGAAGCGGTCGAGGTGCTGGAATGCATCGATAACACCATCCCGTTGTCGCGCCAAGAGCCGAGCAACCAAGAACACATGACGACCTTGCGCCGTTCCTTCCATACCCTGAAAGGTAGCGGCCGCATGGTCGGCCTGAAAGCCTTCGGCGAGGGCGCGTGGGCGATTGAGCAAGTGCTGAACCTGAAACTGGCTGAGGCGCAGCCGGGCAACGCCGATCTGTACGCTTTGCTGGAAAAGGCATCCGCTGTCCAAAAATTATGGGTTGACGATCTGCAGACTACCGGTCGCTCTGCACGCACGCCAGATGCGTTGATCGTCGCCGCCGAGCGCATCAAACAGGGTCAGGCCTTCTCTTACGAAGAAGTGGCCGTGTCGCCGGAACCCGAACCTGAACCAGAGCCCGAGCCCGCCGAAGCATTGCTGGAAATTCAGACAGCCGATGTAACGGATGTGACGGAAATAACAGAAGTAACGGATACAACAGACGTCGTGGATTTGATCGGTGTCGGCCTGCCGTTTCCGGCCGATGCGGTGATCGAAGAAATTCCGGCCAGCGCACTGGACGTGACGGAGTGGCCATCGGAGTTGCCTCTTGCCGAAGATGCCGAAGAGTTGCATTTGCCCGATGCTGATAACGTTGCAGCGACGCAAACGACCACTTTGCTTGATATCCCGCAACCGGTGCCGGTCGCCGAAGTCATTGAATTCCCCAGCATGCAGGAGCCAGTTGCCAGTCATGATGACGGCATCAAACGGATTGGCGATCTCGAAATCAGCGTTCCGCTGCACAACATCTATTTGGCAGAAACCGACGAATTGGTGCGGATGCTGGGCAACGACATGGCTGAATGGCGCCATGAACCTAGTCGCCCTGTCAACATGCTGGCGGTGCATGCTGCCCATTCATTGGCGGGTAGTTCCGCCACTGTTGGATTTATGTCGCTGCAGGAAGTCGCGCATGCGCTGGAAATGGCTTTGCAAGCCTTGTCGCGCAAACCGGTTCCGCTCAATGCAGAGCAACTGGATTTGTTGGAGAGCAGCGTTGGCTTGTTGAAAACCATGCTGCAAAAATTTGCATTGGGTGACATGCCCGCGCACGAGCCGGAGCAGGTGCATCGCTTGGAAGCGCTGCGTCGCGATAGTGAATCGCGCGATTCCCAAGTAGATACCGCGCAGCCAACCGAACCGGTTACGCCGATCTGGGAAATGCCGACGGAAATTGTTGATATTGCCCGAGTGGTCGAGTCTGTATCGCCCGATAGCGCCGTCATTTCACCCGCATCGACCACGCCGTCAGCGCTGATGGTAGAACCGGCACAGACCAGCGTCAGTGCCGAGGCTATTACGCCGTCTCAATCGGAAGAAGCGCCAATAGCCGAAATGCATGCGTCGGCAGCGGAAGGCGAGGGACAGGCTGAAGCGAATGCGATCAAAGACGAGCTCGACGCTGATCTGTTGCCGGTCTTCTTGGAAGAAGGGCGCGACATGCTGCCGGAAATCGGCGAAAAGCTGCGTGCTTGGCAGCAAAACACGACCGACACCAGTTTGCCGCAAGGCTTGCTGCGTCTATTGCATACCGTGAAGGGTAGCGCTCGTATGGCGGGCGCGATGACACTCGGTCAGCAAGTGCATGAGATGGAGTCGCGCATCGAAACCATCATGCACACCGGCGTGCCGTCGCAGTTCGCCGTGGACGATTTGCTGTCGCGTTTCGATTACAGTCAGCAATTGTTTGAATACCTGCAGAATCCGGATGCTGCACGTCCTGTGCCGCAACCTGTCGCAGCGCTGGCAGCAACGTCTGAAGCGCCCACTGCATCCGAACAATCAGTTGGTGCGGTATCGTCTGCGCCGGTCGAATTGACCTCCCTGATTCCGATGCGCAGCGAGACGCCGACGACGCCCGCATTTGCCGCCGCGCCGGTTGCAGCGCGACCGACGCAGACCGTGGCGGCAGCTGCTGCGCCGTTGGTGCGTGTGCGTGCTGATATTCTGGATCGCTTAGTCAACCAGGCTGGTGAAGTCTCGATCTCGCGCTCCAAGCTGGAAACCGAAGTCGATGTCTTGCGCAATTCGCTGGGCGAGCTGACGGAAAATATTTCGCGTCTGCGCACCCAGCTGCGTGAAATCGAGATGCAGGCCGAATCGCAGATTACCTCGCGCATGGCGCACAGCGGCGAACGCGATTTCGATCCGCTCGAATTCGACCGGTTTACCCGCTTGCAGGAACTGACCCGGATGATGGCCGAGAGCGTCAACGACGTCGGCTCGGTGCAGCAAAACCTGACGCGTACCATCGACAGCGCCAACGACGGTCTGACCACACAGGCGCGTCTGACCCGTGACCTGCAGCAGGATCTGATGCGGGTGCGGATGGTGCAGTTCGCCAGCATTTCCGAGCGTTTGTTCCGCGTCACCCGTCAGGCATCCAAGGAACTCGACAAGCGTGTCAACCTCGATATCCGCGGTACCTCGGTCGAGATGGACCGCAGCGTTCTGGAGAAAATGGCCGGTCCGTTCGAACACTTGCTGCGTAACGCCATCGTGCACGGTATCGAATCGAAGGAGAAACGGGTTGCCGCCGGCAAGAGCGAAATCGGCGAATTGCTGATCGAGATCCGCCAGGAAGGTAACGAAGTCGTCATGCACTTCACCGATGACGGCGCTGGCATCAATGTCGAGCGCGTCAAGGAAAAAGCCCAGGCCATCGGTCTGCTGCAAGACGACATGACCGAAAGCGAAATCACCGACCTGATCTTCCATCCCGGTTTCTCGACAGCCGATGCAGTCACCGAACTGGCTGGCCGCGGTGTCGGCATGGACGTGGTGCGTTCCGAAGCAGCTTCCCTGGGCGGTCGCGTCAGCACCACCAGCGAACCGGGCAAGGGTACACGCTTCACCATCAATCTGCCGCTGACGCTGGCGGTTACCCAGGTGGTGCTGCTGTCGACCGGCGGCAAGACCTTTGCCGTGCCGTCGGTACTGGTCGAGCAGGTGCAGCAGCTGAAGACCAATACCCTGACCGCCGCTTACAACGATGGCGCGATCGTCTGGCAAGGCCAGCGTGTGCCGATGTATTACCTGTCGACCCTGCTGGGCGACAAGAATGCGACGGCGGAAGCGCAGCAATACACCCCGCTGGTCATCATGAAGAGCGGTACTGACCGCGTGGCGCTGCACGTCGACAAGGTGATCGGTAACCGCGAGGTCGTGGTCAAGAACATCGGCCCGCAGCTTTCGCGCATGATCGGTATTTCCGGTGCCACCGTACTCGGTTCGGGTGATATCGTGCTGATCCTGAACCCGGTGCCGCTGGCACAACGTGCTGCTCACGAAAGCGTGCGTGCGCCGCGCCTGGTGCCGTCGGATGCGCCGGAAAACATGGGCGCAGTGGCCGAAATGGTTGGCGGCCAACCCAAGGCGCCGCAGTCGGAAGCAGTGCAGGGTTTGCGTACGCAAAACATCATTATGGTGGTCGACGACTCCTTGACGGTGCGTCGCGTGACCCAGCGTCTGCTGGCGCGCGAAGGCTACCAGGTGGTCTTGGCCAAGGATGGTGTCGATGCGCTGGAGCAGTTGCAGGCGATCACGCCGGACGTGATGCTGGTCGACATCGAAATGCCGCGTATGGATGGCTTCGACCTGACTCGCAACGTGCGCGGCGACGAGCGTACCCGTCATATCCCGATCATCATGATCACCTCGCGTACTGCAACCAAGCACCGCAACTACGCGATGGAACTGGGCGTCAACGAGTATCTCGGTAAACCGTATCAGGAAGACGACTTGCTGAAATCGATTGCCGGCTTCATCAACAAGGAAACGCCGGTCAACTAGGACGGCACGCTGTCAAACAAAAACGCCCCGATCCCGGGGCGTTTTTTATTCCTGCTCGTCTTCCGCCGGTTTCTCTCCCGGTTGCTTGACGACGGCATAGCGCGCCAGCGTGCGCCGCCGGGCTTCATCGTGCATCACGATTGGCACGGGATAATCTTTCCCGAGTTCGATACCGGCTGCCTCCAATGCAGCCGGTGCCAGCAGCCATGGGGCATGGATCTGTTTCGGCGTGAGTTTTCCCAGCTGCGGCAGGTAGCGCTTGATGAATTTGCCTTCCGCATCGAATTTTTCCGATTGCGTCACCGGGTTGAAGATGCGGAAATAAGGTTGCGCATCGCAGCCGGAAGAAGAGGCCCATTGCCAGCCGCCATTGTTGGCGGCCAGATCGAAGTCATTCAGCTTTTCGGCGAAATAAGCTTCGCCCCGGCGCCAGTCGATGCCCAGATCCTTGATCAGGAAACAAGCCGTCACCATGCGCAGGCGGTTGTGCATGTAGCCAGTCTGGTTCAGCTGCAGCATGGCGGCATCGACCAGCGGGTAACCGGTGCGGCCTTCGCACCAGGTCTGGAACAAGGCATCGGCAGCCGGGCCGCTTTCCCACTGGATGGCGTCATAGGCCGGCTTGAATGCGCGGGTCGCCACATGCGGGAAGTGGTGCAGGATCGCGAAATAGAAATCGCGCCAGACCAGTTCCGACAGCCAGGTCGATGCGCCGCTACTGCCTGCGCCGGCCCGCATGGCATCCCAGGCGTGCCGCGCCAGCAAGCGTATCGAGACAGTGCCGAAGCGCAGATGCACCGACAGATAGGAAGGCCCTTTGACTGCAGGGAAATCCCGGGTCTGGTGATAGCGCGGCATGCGCTCGATGAAATCATCGAGCAAGGCCAGGCCACCAGAGGAACCGGTAGGGATCGAGAGTGATGCCAGATTGGTGGCGGTAAATCCCAGTTCGGCCAGGCTCGGCATGCCGCCCAATTCTGCCGGCGCAGGCAGCAGCCGGCCAGCCAAGCCATCGACCGGATACGGTGCCAGCGCATGCTGGCCATCATCCAGCGCCAGCCGTTTCAGCCAGGCATTCTTGTACGGAGTAAAAACAGAGAAGGGCTTGCCGGCCTGAGTGAGTACTTCATCCTTTTCAAAAACCACCTGATCCTTGAACGTCAGGAAGGCCCGTCCTGCCTGCTGCAGTTGCGCCCCAACCAGGGCATCGCGCTGCACGGCTTGCGGTTCGTAATCATGGTTGGTGAATACTGCATCGACTTGCAAGGCTGCGGCCAGCCGGGGAATTTCTTCTTCGGCCACGGCATGCCGCACGATCAGCCCACCGCCCAGCTGCTGTAATTCCTTCCCCAGCTCAACGAGGCTGGCATGGATGAATTCAACCCGCCGGTCCTGGCGCGGCAAGCCATCCAGAATGGTGCGGTCGAACACGAAGACGCAATACACGGCAGCGCTTTGCGTCAGCGCGGCATGCAGGGCGGCATGGTCGAAAGCGCGCAAATCGCGCCGGAACCATAACAAAGATCGCTGGAAATGCGGCATAAGTCGGCAAAAACCGTTCAAAAGGGTGGATATGACACCGGCAATGGCGGCCGTTTCAGGGTGCCGGCCAGTGTCAAAGCTGCTAAAATGCGCATTATGGCCAAGCATAGCAAGACCGGCAAATCCACCCCCGAACCTGGCGTTTCCCGGGACATCCCCGGTTTCTCCCACGAAGCAGAAGTTTCCCCCGCCGAACTGAACCTGGCGAACCATTTCCTGATCGCGATGCCCTCGATGCTCGACCCCGTTTTCGGCGGCACCGTGGTCTACCTGTGCGAGCACAATGCCAACGGCGCGCTCGGTATCATCATCAACAAGCCGACCGACATGAGCATGGAAACCCTGTTCGAGCGGATCGACATGACCCTGGAAATCCAGCCGCAGTTCCCGCGCCCCGTCATGTTCGGCGGCCCGGTGCAGATCGAGCGCGGCTTCGTGCTGCATAGCCCGCATGGCGATTACTCATCGATGATGCAGGTGACCGACGAAGTGGTGCTGACCACCTCCAAGGATATTCTGGAAGATGTGGCTGCCGGTCATGGCCCGAAAAAACTGCTGGTCACGCTCGGCTGTGCCGGCTGGAGTCCAGGCCAGCTTGAAGAAGAAATTGTCCGCAACGGCTGGCTGACTGTGCCGGCGGATAATGCCATCCTGTTCGATGTGGCGGTGGCAGAGCGTTTCTCCGCCGCCATGCATTTGCTCGGCATCGATCCGTCCATGCTGACGGGCGAAGCGGGACACGCCTGACAGGTGGAAACCGTACTCGGCTTCGACTTCGGCCTGAAGCGGATCGGCGTTGCCGTTGGTAATACCGGCGTGCGGCAAGCGCAGCCGCTGGCGATCCTGACCGAAGCGACCAATGACGCCCGCTTTGCCGCCATCGGCAAGCTGATCGAACAATGGAATCCGGCACGCTGCATCGTCGGCCTGCCCTTGCATCCGGATGGCGCCGAACACGAGATGACGCAACGCTGTCGCCGTTTCGCCAACCAGCTGCAGGGACGCTTCGGCGTTTCGACGGTGCTGATCGATGAGCGTTATTCGTCGGCAGTGATTCCGCACCAGCGCGGCGAGCGCATCGATGACCAGGCCGCCGCAATTATTTTGCAACAATACTTTGACCAATATGAACCCTAACTTCGATGCGGAAGCGCTGTATCAGCGACTGGCAGCATGCGTGAAGACCGCGCTGGCGCAGGCCGAGCAGGTTGCCATCGTCGGCATCTATTCCGGCGGCGCCTGGCTGGCCGAGCGCTTGGCGGCCGAATTGCAACTGAGCGAACGTCTCGGTTTCATCGATGTTTCTTTCTACCGTGACGATTATGCCGAGAAAGGTTTGCCGTCTTCGGTTAAGCCAACCCAGATTCCCTTCGAGGTCGATGGCGCGACCATCGTGCTGGTCGATGACGTGCTCTACACCGGCCGCACCACGCGCGCGGCGATCAATGAATTGTTTGACTACGGCCGGCCGGCGAGGATCATGCTGGCGGCGCTGGTCGATCGCGGTGGACGCGAATTGCCGATCGCCGCCGACTGCGTCGCCCAAACCGTATCGCTGCAACCGAACCAGTCGCTAGTCCTGCAACGTGCCGACGACGGCCGACTTTCTCTGACGATCAACCATGCATAATCCGCAACTGAACAAGAACGGCGAGCTGCAGCATCTGCTGAGCATCGAAGGCTTGCCCAAGTCCATCGTCACCCACATACTCGACACCGCTTCTTCCTTCGTCAGCATCGGCGACCGCGAAGTGAAGAAAGTGCCGCTGATGCGCGGCAAGAGCGTGTTCAACCTGTTCTTCGAGAATTCGACCCGCACGCGCACGACATTTGAAATTGCGTCCAAGCGCCTGTCGGCCGATGTCATCAACCTCAACATCGCCGCTTCCAGCGCCTCCAAGGGCGAGTCACTGCTCGACACCATCGACAACCTGGCGGCGATGCATGCCGACATGTTCGTGGTGCGCCATTCGCAATCCGGCGCGCCCTACCTGATCGCCAAGCACCTGATCGATACCAACCAATCGCATGTCCACGTGGTCAATGCCGGCGACGGCCGTCACGCGCACCCGACCCAGGGTCTGCTCGACATGTACACCATTCGTCATTACAAGAAGGATTTCTCCAACCTGACCGTGGCAATCGTCGGCGACATCCTGCACAGCCGCGTCGCGCGTTCCGACATCCATGCGCTGACCACGCTCGGTGTGCCGGAAATCCGCGCCATCGGCCCGCGCACCTTGCTGCCGAGCGGTCTGGAACAGATGGGCGTGCGCGTTTTCACCGACATCAACGAAGGCTTACGCGGCGTGGACGTGATCATCATGCTGCGCCTGCAGAACGAGCGCATGAGCGGCGCGCTACTGCCAAGCGCGCAGGAATTCTTCAAGAGCTACGGCCTGACCACCGAGCGTCTGGCGCTAGCCAAGCCGGACGCCATCGTCATGCATCCGGGGCCGATGAACCGCGGCGTCGAAATCGAATCGGCGGTAGCCGATGGCGCACAAGCGGTGATCCTGCCGCAGGTGACCTTCGGGATTGCGGTACGGATGGCGGTAATGAGCATATTGGCGGGTAATTGACCGAATTGCGGGACAGAGTTTGCGAGGCGCTTCCCTCTCCACTTGCTGGAGAGGGAATGAGGGTGAAGATGGCGACGAGTTACTCTGTCCCCAACAAATTAAAACGAATTCTGTGACGCATACTACTTCCAGAAAATAATGAAACTCCACATCAAAAACGGCCATCTGATCGACCCGGCCAACAATGTCGATGCAAAAAAAGATGTGTACATTGCCGACGGCAAGATCGCCGGTGTCGGCAATGCGCCGGCCGGCTTCGCTGCCGATCAGACCATCGATGCCAGCGGCCTCACCGTCATTCCCGGCCTAGTCGATCTGAGCGCGCGCCTGCGCGAACCCGGTTACGAATACAAGGCCACGCTGGAATCGGAAATGCAGGCAGCAGTGCAGGGCGGCGTCACCAGCCTGATCTGCCCGCCGGATACCGACCCGGTGCTGGACGAACCCGGTCTGGTCGAGATGCTCAAGCATCGCGCCCGCCTGCTCAACCAAGCGCATGTCTATCCGCTCGGCGCGCTCACCATCGGCTTGAAAGGCCAGGCGCTGACCGAGATGGCGGAACTGACCGAAGCCGGCTGCATCGGCTTCTCGCAGGCGGAGGAAGCCATCCTCGACACCAACGTGCTGCTGCGCGCGTTGCAGTATGCTAAGACCTTCGACTACACCGTCTGGCTGCGGCCGCAGGACGCCCACATCGGGCGCGGCGGCATTGCGCACAGTGGCGCGGTGGCGTCACGCCTCGGCCTGTCGAGCGTGCCGGTGATGGCGGAAACGATTGCCCTGCACACGATCTTTGAACTGGTACGCGCCACCGGTGCGCGCGTCCACCTGTGCCGCATGTCCTCGGCGGCCGGCCTCGATTTGGTGCGCCAAGCGAAGGTGGCGGGTTTGCCGGTTTCCTGCGATGTCGGCGTGCACCACATCCACCTGACCGACATGGATATCGGTTTCTTCGATTCCAACGCGCGCCTGGTGCCGCCGCTGCGCAGTCAGCGCGACCGCGACGCCATTCGCCAGGGGCTGGTCGATGGCACCATCGACGCCATCTGTTCCGACCATACGCCGGTCGATGACGATGAAAAACTGCTGCCCTTCGGCGAAGCCTCGCCGGGCGCGACCGGCCTCGAACTGCTGCTGCCGCTGACCCTGAAATGGGCCGAAGAAAGCGGCGGCAAGGATGGCGCACTGCTGCGCGCTATCGGCAAGATCACGGCCGACGCCGCGCAGATCGCCGGCTTGCGGGCAGGGTCGCTGGGCATCGGCAGTGCGGCGGATGTTTGCCTGTTCGACCCGGCGGCGCGCTGGAAAGTGGAAGCGAAGGCGCTGGCCAGCCAGGGCAAGCACACGCCCTTCCTCGGCTATGAGTTGGCCGGGCAGGTGAATGCCACCATCGTCGCCGGCCACATTGCCTGGCAACGCAAGACGGAGCGCGCTTGATCGTCTGGAACCTGCTGCGCGTTTGTCTGCATCTTTGTATCGGTCTGTGGACTTGCGCGCTGGTCTTCCCCTTCACCGATGACGCCGGCCGCGCCTGGCGCATCAAGCACTGGTCGGTCAAGCTGCTGGCGATCTGCGGCATCGAGGTCGAAGTCGTCCACAGCGTCGCCGGACCGCTGGCGCCGCGCGCGCTGATCGTTGCCAATCACATTTCTTGGCTCGATATCTTTGTCATCAACACGCTGCATCCCTGCCGCTTTGTCGCCAAGTCCGACATCCGCAACTGGCCGCTGATCGGCTGGCTGTGCGACAAATCCGGCACCATCTTCATCGCGCGCGGCAAGCTGCGCGATGTGCGCCGCATTTACGAAGGGCTGGTGCACAGTCTGCAGGTCGGCGAACATGTTGCCTTCTTCCCGGAAGGCACCACCAGCCTGCAGGGCACGGTCCTGCCTTTCCATTCCAATCTGTTTGAAGCGGCGGTCGAGGCGCAAGTGCCGGTGCAGCCGTTTGCCTTGCGTTATGTGGATGCAGGTGGCGGTTTTCCGAAGGCGATCGAGTTTGTCGGCGACATGACTTTCGTGGAAAGCATGGTGGCGATTCTGAAGGCGGGAAGGATTCGGGCGGAATTGATTAGGTTGCCCTTGATCGAGACGGCGGGGTGCCATCGTCGCGAATTGGGGGAGGCGGCGCGAGAGGCGATTTCCTCGGTGCTAAGTCAGTGAAGCGCTGTATGGATTACTGAAACGCCGCTATCCCCGTCTGCGCCCGCCCCAATATCAGCGCATGGATATCGTGCGTGCCTTCGTAGGTATTCACCACTTCCAGGTTGAGCAAGTGGCGGATGACGCCAAACTCGTCCGAGATGCCGTTCCCGCCCAGCATGTCGCGCGCCACCCGCGCGATGTCGAGCGCCTTGCCGCAGGAATTGCGCTTCATCATCGAGGTGAGTTCGACCGATGCCGTGCCTTCATCCTTCATGCGGCCGAAGCGCAGACAGGCTTGCAAGCCGAGCGTGATTTCGGTCTGCATGTCGGCCAGTTTTTTCTGCACCAGTTGGTTGGCCGCCAGCGGCCGGCTGAATTGCTGGCGGTCGAGCACGTACTGGCGCGCGATGTGCCAGCACGATTCCGCTGCGCCCAGCGCACCCCAAGCGATGCCGTAGCGCGCCGCGTCGAGGCAGGTGAAGGGACCTTTCAAACCGCGCACATCGGGGAAGGCGTTTTCTTCCGGGCAGAACACGTTTTGCATGACGATCTCGCCGGTGACCGAGGCGCGCAAGCCGAACTTGCCGTGGATCGCCGGCGCGCTCAAGCCGGCCATGCTCTTGTCGAGGATGAAGCCGCGGATGGCGTCGCTGTCATCCTTGGCCCAGACCACGAACACATCGGCGATCGGCGCATTGGTGATCCACATCTTGCTGCCGTTGAGGAGATAGCCGCCGTCGGCTTGCTTCGCGCGTGTCGCCATCGCACCGGGATCGGAGCCGTGGTCGGGTTCGGTCAGGCCGAAGCAACCGATCCATTCGCCGCTGGCCAGCTTCGGCAAATATTTCTTGCGCTGCGCTTCGCTGCCGAAGGTGTGGATCGGCGTCATCACCAACGAGGATTGCACGCTCATCATCGAGCGGTAGCCGGAATCGACGCGCTCGACTTCGCGCGCGATCAAGCCGTAGCTGACGTAGTTCAGCCCCGCGCCGCCGTACTGTTCGGGGATGGTCGCGCCGAGCAGGCCGAGCGCGCCCATCTCGCGGAAGATAGCAGAGTCGGTCTGTTCATTGCGGAAGGCTTGCAGGATGCGCGGCTGTAGTTTGCCTTGGCAATAGCTGCGGGCGGCGTCGCGCACCATGCGTTCGCTGTCGCTCAATTGCTGTTCCAGCAGCAGCGGGTCGTCCCACTGGAAGGCGGCTTTGCTTGCACTCATGGCTGCTCCTTGTGCGTGCTGACGTAATGGCCGCCGTGGAACACCAGCGCTGCTTGCGGCGCGGCGTCGCAATGCTCGACTAGGCCGACGAAAATCGTGTGATCGCCTTCCGGGTAGCGGCTGCGGTTGGCGCAATCGAACCAAGCCGCCGCGCCCTTCAGGATCGGGCAGCCGGATGCCGAGAGTGTGTACTCGACGCCGGCGAAGCGATTGTCGATACGGCGCGAAAAGCGATCGGCCAGCGCGACTTGCTGCGCGCCCAGTACGTTGACGACGTAATGCGACGCCGCCGAAAACACCGGCAGGCTGCGCGCGCTGTCGGCCAAGCTCCACAGCACCAGCGGCGGCGTCAGTGACACCGAGTTGAACGACGTCGCGGTCAGGCCGACGAACCCGCCGTCTGGTAAGCGCGTGGTGACGATGGCCACTCCGGTGGCGAACTGCGACAGCGCATTGCGGAAATGGCGCGCGTCGAGCGGAGCGGAGATGTCACGCGGCGGGGTTTTGTGCATCGGGAATTTCTATCGGGGAGACTGGTGTCCATTATGCCGAAAAGATACAAGCAAGGCTATTTGCGCGGCGGCTGCCCCGGCTTGCGCAGCAGCGCCTCAAACGCCTTCGGCTTCCAGGCGCGCGCTGCTAGCATGAAGCTGATGGCGAAGCGGTCTTCGTAAGCCAGCTTGGCGTCGGCCTGGTGCTGTTGCGCGAATTCGCGCGCGACTTCTTTCAAACGGGCGATCAGCGCGGCGACCGATTGCCGCGACAGCATCACGCTCACCAGCCGCAGGACTTCATCCTCGCCGTCGAATTTTGCATCGAGGTAGTCGGCGTAGGCTTGCTCGCGGAAGTAATTTTGAATCGGCCCGTTCGGTATCCAGCGGAAGGTGCGGGCGATCAGCAGCTTGACGCGGTTGTTGGGTAGCAGTTCGAGAAAGCCGATCTTGTCCAGCCGCACCAAATGTTTGACGATTTCCGCTTCGCTCAGGTCGAAGCCTTCCATGATCTGCTCGACCGTGAGTTGGTTGAAGGCGGATACCGCCACCAAGAACAGGCGCGGGTCGCCGATGATTTCTTTTTCTTGGGCATGCGTCAGTTGCGTAATCAACCGCACGTCTTCGTCGGCGACGCTGGCCAGTTCGCGGAAATCGATGTCGGCCGCTTTCAAAATATCGTCGAGTCGCTGCAGAGTGAAATTCTTTTGCGAGAACATGCGTTTGACGCTGGCTTCCGACATGCCGATGCGCTCGGCCAGATCGGCATAGGTGATGCCGCGCGCCTTCAGGCTGCGTTTGAGGGAATCGACGATGGCGCTGGCTTGCATGGGTTTTTCCTCATGGTTGGGTAGCGGAAAATGATACACCAAGCTTTCCCATTCTCGACCATTGGCAAACCACTTGAGTTGTGTTTCGGTTGCGGCGAAGATCGCGCCACCCATCGATTCCGATGCGGGTTCAAGGAGAAAGATATGAAACGGATTCTGCACATTGCCACTCTTTGCGCTACCTTCAGCGCCATCTTAGTCACGGGTAGTGCCCATGCTGCCATGAACGGCAGCGAATTGTCTGGCGCGGGTTCACAAGCCTTGTCGGATGCGTCTGGCATGGTGGTAGTCGGCACCATGTCGATGGTCGCCGGCTCCGGTGAGGTGTTGGTGACGAGTGTAAAAACCGTCGGCGAAGCGTCGGAAGTGGTGCTGACCAAGGTTGCCGATGGCGTCAGTACCACGATCCGCGTCAGCGGCAAGGCGGCGCAGGCGCTGTCGCAGGCGACTGGCAAAGCGGTGCAGGTGGTAGCGATGTCAACCGGGCACATGCTGGTGGCGTCCGGCAAGGCGATCGCCTTCATCCCCAATGAAATCGGTACGGCGTTGCTGCACCATTCGACTTATCAATAAGCGGAGATGAGCATGAAACATATTGTGCGCGCTGTGCATGCACTGCTGCTGGCGTCGATGTTCTGGTTGCCGTTGGCGCATGCCGGCCGGCCGTGCGGCGAAACCGAACCGAAAGCGGAAACGGTGATGCAGGCGCTGGAGCTGGCGCAAAAAACGAAAGCCGCTCTGGAGGCGAGCGATGCGCAAGTAGCGTTGATCGCCCGCGTCGGACAAGATTTGTCGAGGTATGGATTGCGCTATTCGCACGTCGCTTATGTCTGGCGCGATCATCCGCAAGGGCGCTGGATGGTGGTGCACGAGTTGAATCAGTGCGGCACGGCGCAATCGGGTTTGTTCAATGAAGGTCTGGGCAATTTTTTCATGGACGATTTGTTTGCCTACGACACCCTGATCGTGATACCCAGCACGGCGACGCAACAACGTATTGCGCGTTTGCTTGCCGATCACACGGCGGCGGCGTTGCACGACGCGCACTACAACATGCTGGCGTATGCTTACTCGACTCGCTACCAAAATTCAAATCAGTGGTTGCTGGAAGTGTTGGCGGCGGCGTATTCGAGCGAGCCAATCACGAACCGCGAACAGGCGCAATCTTGGCTCAAGCTGGCTGGCTATCAACCGATCACGATCGCGATACCGGCCATGACGCGATTGGGTGGTCGCATGTTCCGCGCCAATATCGCCTTCGACGATCATCCCTTCGACCGTCGCATGGCGGATCAGATTGATACGGTCACGGTCGATTCGGTATTGCGTTTCGTCGATCAACGCGAAAAAAAAGCACGTCGGATCGCGTTGTCTCTGCAA
>JAFECY010000199.1 GCA_018241865.1 Pseudomonadota bacterium
AAGCGCCAATGCTGCCGCCTTGTTGGAAGCGTTACCGCCGGTGAATGCGGCTGCCTTGCCGGCTCATCTGGGGCAGAACATCAACACCACTGCCTGAGTGCTGCGCCGATCTGCGTCAAACGACTTCCACTCGGTTCCGACCATTGTTTTTGGCGCGATACAGCGCTTGGTCGGCGCGATTGAACAGACTCTGATTGTTATCACTTTGCAGGTGGGTGGCACAGCCGATACTGACGGTGACGGACAGTATGCCGGCATCGGTTTCAAAGCTGGTTTTCTCGATGGCGATGCGCAGACGCTCGGCGAAGATGCGTGCGCCGTCGATGTCGCAGCGCGCTAAGATGACGACAAATTCCTCACCGCCGTAACGGCAGGCGAGATCCATCTTGCGCGCTAGCTTGGCGATTTCTTTCGCCACACCGGCAAGCACGATATTGCCAGCTTGGTGGCCGTAGTTATCATTGAATTTCTTGAAGTGGTCGATGTCGATGACCGCGATCGACAATCCTTCTTTGTCCGACCGGCGTTCGGATTCGTTGATGCGGCGACCTAACTCCTGTTCAAAGCTACGGAAATTCGATAGACCGGTCAACTTATCGGTGGATGCCTGCTCGGCTAATTCCTTGACCTTTTCCTGCAGCATTTCATTGAGGCGTTCGATTTCCTGGTGCTGCTGCTGAGTGACCTGCATGTTGCGGCCATTGGTGATGGCGGTGCCGAAAAATGCCGACAGATTATTCAAGAGCAGCATATCGGAATCGGTCACGGGCAATTGCCGACCGATACTGAAGAAGGTGATGACGCCGATAGGCTGTTGCTGGAAACGAATTGGCAGAATCAGCAGGGTGTAAATATTGTCGAAAATTTCCATGGTCTTGCGGTCCTTATCGGACATCGGCAAGTTCATGATTTTCTGTACGTCGGGAAACACCAGCGGCGTGTTGCGCAGGAAGGTGTGCGATACGCCGCCGTCGGTGGTGGTAAGCTGGTAGTCATGCTTCGCCAGATAGCGCTGCCATTTTTTGCGTTTTTCTTCGAGCGTGGGATCGTTCACCGCAATTTTCTTCGCCACCAGCTTCTCGCCTTCCTGTAGGAAGAAGCCCACTACATCGAACTGCAATTGGTGAAACAACTCGTTCGAAAACATGTCATAGACACGGTCGGGCGAGGTGATGTTGTTCATGTCCACGATGAACTGCAAGAAGCGCGCTTGTTCAGCGGCGGCAGCCTCGAAACGGTCGTGGTAATTCTGCAGGAAGGCGAGCTGACGGGCGTTGACCAACGGTTTGTGAAAGAGAGCGATCAATTCATCGACCTTCTCCAGCGCCAGCGGATCGATATGGCCCTCTTGCTTCAGCAGCAGCACGGTGCCGACCGGATTGGTGGGCTGATCGTTTTCCCAGCCGGTCAGCGGGAGCGCGGCGATTTCCTGCAGCTTCCATAATTCCATCAACGCTTTTTCTTCTGGTGTGCCGTTGTCGATGTCGGCACGTATCGTTTGCTGCGTTTTGAAAGCGCGCACGCTGACGTTGGGCTGCAGGCCGGCCAGCGACACCTTATAGCCTTGGTAGGTCTGTTCCAGTTCCCGGAAGGCGGCGGTGAAACGCACTTTCAGGCTTTCCAGATGCATGCCATCAACATGCAGCATGTTAATCAGGTAGCCATCGAACGCCCCAAGCTTTTCGATCTCTGCGCCCAATAAATCCAGCAGCGCAAGCTGATCGAAACTGCCATTGATCTTCTCCAGTAAAGCGTATTTTTCTGATACGGAATAGTTATGCACTTCTATCCTCTCGACTTCAAGTTTCCATTATTACGGTTTTTGGCGCGGCGGATATGGGAATCAACGCAAAAAATTGTAAAACAGGGATAAATAACGACAAAGTTCCGATATCAATCGGCATCGTGCTGATCTTTCCCTGCGGCATGACGCTTTCCGCAAAATTTGATGTAAGTCATGTCTTTTCCTCGGCGCCCTTGTTACTGTCCGGCATGGCTAATAAGGCGAGGACATATGTCGGGCGCGATGCAATTGAAATCATTGGTTATCAAAGGCAAGAAACTACTGCCTATCGTTCAGGGCGGTATGGGCGTGGGGGTGTCGGCGCACCGGTTGGCCGGCAACGTCGCCGCACTGGGCGCAGTCGGCACCATTTCCAGCGTCGATCTGCGCCGCCATCATCCTGATTTGATGGCGCAGACCGGCAAATCGCGCGACAAAGAAGCGATCAATGCCGTTAATTTGGTGGCGCTCGATCGCGAAATCAACGCCGCCAAGGAGATCGCCCAAGGCAAGGGCATGATCGCGGTTAATGTCATGCGCGCCGTGGCTGAATACGCCGCTTATGTGCGACAGGCATGCGCCAGCGGTGCCGACGCGGTCGTGGTCGGCGCCGGCTTGCCGCTGGATTTGCCGGAGCTGACCGCCGAGCATCCGCATGTCGCGTTGATTCCCATTTTGTCCGATGTGCGCGGCATTGCGTTGGTGCTGAAAAAATGGATGCGCCGACAGCGTTTACCGGACGCGATCGTAATCGAGAACCCAAAATTCGCTGCTGGCCACCTCGGCGCGGCACGGATTGAGGATGTCGGCGATCCGCATTTCGCCTTTCCCGCTGTGTTAGATGGGACGTTTGCATTGTTCAAACAACTCGATATTGAAAAAGAAAATATTCCCTTGATCGTCGCTGGCGGCATCCATACGCATGAGCAGGTAAAAGATTTATTCGGCTTGGGCGCGAGCGCGGTGCAACTCGGTACGCCGTTTGCGGTGAGCGAGGAGGGCGATGCGCATCCCGAATTCAAAAAAGTGCTGACGGAAGCGAAGCCGGAAGATACCGTCACGTTCATGAGCGTGGCCGGCTTGCCGGCGCGCGCGGTGCGCACGCCTTGGTTGATGCGCTATCTTGAAAAGGAAGAAAAGCTGCAGCAAAAAGCGAAGCCCAAGCCTTGTACAGTCGGCTTCGATTGCTTGCATCAATGTGGTTTGCGTGACGGCATCGCCAAAGCAGGACAGTTTTGCATCGATACGCAATTGGCCTTCGCTTTGGAGGGCGATGTCAAGCGTGGCCTGTTCTTCCGCGGCTCCGAGCCGCTCCCCCTCGGCAATGCGATTCGACCCGTACGCGAGCTGATCGACTACATGCTGTATGGCCTGCGTCCCGCGATGATTTGAGCCTTGTCGCGCTGTTTTGATCCATGTCAAGGTAAGCTGCGTTTCCTCTCCATACACTGCAAGTATCCGAAATCGGGCTTGAGGAGAAGGGAAGATGGTAGTTTCGACAAGACACGCGGGCGCGCTCCCGGCAATTGAATTCGACGCCAACTTGATTCGCAAACTGAATCGACTCGGCCCGCGTTATACCTCTTACCCCACGGCCGACCGTTTTTCCGAT
>JAFECY010000019.1 GCA_018241865.1 Pseudomonadota bacterium
ACCTGCCCATCGCCGGCAAGCCCATGTTGCTGCAGGTGCTGGAAACCTTCGTCGCCTCGCCGCTGATCGCGCATTGCTTTGTGGTGGTCGGTGCGGACGACGGCTACATCGATGAGTTGCTGGCATCCGCGCCGCAACTGCACGGCCGCGTGACGGTGACTGTGCTGCGCATCGGTGGCGCGACGCGCCACATGTCGGTGCTAAACGGCCTGCAAGCCATGCGCGAGCAGGTGCAAGACCACGACCGGGTGCTGGTGCATGATGCTGCGCGCCCCGGCCTGACGATCGAACTGATCGCGCGCCTGATCGACGCCGTGGGCGAAGATGAAGTCGGCGGGCTGCTGGCGATGCCGGTGGTCGATACGCTGAAGCGCGCGATCACCGATCAGCGCGTGCAGGAAACCGTGTCGCGCTCCAGTCTGTGGGCAGCGCAAACGCCGCAACTGTTTCCCTATGCCTTGTTGCGCCGCGCGCTGGTGCAGGCGGCCGAAGTCACCGATGAAGCCAGCGCCATCGAAGCAATGGGTTTGTCGCCGAAACTGGTGGTCGGCAGTGCGCGTAACTTCAAAATCACGTTGCCGCAGGATGTCGCGCTGGCAGAATTGCTGTTGAAAGGATTGCCATGACATTACCTCCTTCGCCACCTTCTCCACCATTCCGAATTGGTCAAGGCTACGATTGCCACGCACTGGTCGCCGGCCGCAAGCTGATTCTCGGCGGCGTGACCATTCCGCATACGATGGGCTTGCTCGGTCATTCCGATGCCGATGCGCTGCTGCACGCCATCACCGACGCCATCCTCGGCGCAGCCGGCCTCGGCGACATCGGCCGCCATTTCCCCGACACCGACCCGCAATTCGCCGGCGCGGATTCGCGCAAACTTTTGCGTGAAGCCTGCAAGCGTGTGACGGCCACCGGCTACGCGATTGCCAATATCGACGCCACCATCATTGCCCAGCAACCAAAGCTGGCACCGCACATCCCGCAGATGGTGGCGCACATCGCGGAAGACCTGGGGCTGCTGCCGGCGCAGGTGAATGTCAAGGCGAAGACGAATGAGAAGCTGGGCTGGCTGGGGCGCGAAGAGGGGATTGCGGCGGAAGCGGTGGTCTTGATTTATAGATAGTCGTGCAGGCACAACTGGTTATCCGAATCGAAGCATCATTTTTCGGAAGTAAGAGAGGAAATCAATCGAGTATGGCCATTGATATCCAATCAGCAGGGGTGGGATAAATTTCAATCGGCGCAAACAGGCATAGGGAGAGATCAATGGCTCGGAAAAAGAAAAACAGCCCTCTTGAGGATGTAATGGATTTGGTGGCATTGCTGCCATGGTGGGCTGGTGTGGCAATTGCCGTCATCGGCTACTTGGTGCTTCATCGTATGGCTGTGCCAGTCAAGGTCGGCGCGGTACAACCAGGACAGGTGAGTCAGTTAGTGACCTCGTCCATCATTACCGCGCTGGCATCCATTGGGCAGTATCTCGTGCCGTTGGCTGCCCTAGTGGGGGCAGCCATGTCATTTTTTCGACGCAAGCAGCGCGAGAATTTGATTACTGATGTGGCGCAGTCAAAAAGCGCCAATGCACTCGACGGCATGTCATGGCGCGAGTTTGAAATGCTGGTGGGTGAAGCGTATGCCCTACAGGGCTATCGCGTGACAGAAACAGGCGGTGGCGGTGCTGACGGCGGCATTGATCTGGTGTTGACCAAGGGCGGCGAAAAATTCTTTGTCCAGTGCAAACAGTGGAAAGCCTATAAAGTTGGCGTGGACGTGGTGCGCGAACTGTATGGTGTGATGGCGGCAAAGGGTGCCACTGGCGGCTTCGTAGTTACATCCGGTCGGTTCACTGACGATGCCAAAGAATTTGCAGATGGACGCAATGTGCATCTTGTAGATGGCACCAAGCTTTTTGCCATGATTAAACAGGTCAAGCAATCGCAAGCCACCAAGCAAACAGGAAACGCCGCACAACCAGTCCAAGCGAAAGTGCTAGAGGCAGCGGAACCGACTTGCCCGCAGTGTGGTTCCAGCATGGTTAAGCGCACCGCACGCAAAGGTGGCAATGCTGGTGGCGAGTTCTGGGGCTGTCCAAAATATCCAACTTGCCGAGGGGTACGGCCCATTGGTTGAATTGGGAAAAATCCATAGCTTACCTAGCTATGACAAGCCTCAAAGGCTCAGAGTCAAACTCGGATTTTGATTACTCATGCGGTGTGTAATTACGCCGCCATTCCGCCAAAATTGCTGTCATCATTAGCCCGCCGATCACGGAGATGTGATCTTGCACCAGCGCTTTTTCTAGTACCCCTACCATGCCTTCCATTTCCCAAAAACGGTGTGCCAGCGGAATCGTGCTGAGTGTGAAGACTGCCAGCGCGCCGGCGCCTAGCCAAGCCCAACGGCTACCTGTGATGATGAAAGCGGAGCCGATCAGTTGCACGGCAATCGTCGCTAGGGCAAAGAGCGCGGGCGGGTTGAGTCCGAAGTGCTGCATTTCTGCTTGAGCGCCGGCAAAATCGAGCAGTTTGCTCAGGCCGCTCCACCAAAATATATAGGTCAGTGCCGCGGTAGCAAGGTGGTATAGCCAGCGGGAGCGTAAGAGCGATTGCATCGGATTGCTTAGTTTGGAGCCCATGATGTTTTCCTTGTAAGAGCCGAATTGCAGTATATAACTTTTGCATCATGGCGCTTTGGACTCAAGCACCTTATACGGTCTTTGTCAGCGGTATCGTTATTTCCACTTTCAAACCACCGCGATCTTGATTGCATAAACGAATTTCTCCGCCGTGTCGCTTGACCAGCCGTTCGACAATCGCCAGCCCCAATCCTGCGCCATTGGCCTGGCTGCGCGCTTCTTCCAGCCTGGTGAAAGGGCGCAATAGCCTTGCCATTTCTTGCTCCGGCACGCCGGGGCCGTCGTCGGCGACGGCGATCACGGCGTTGCCATCCACGCGGTGGCAGTCGATGGTGATGGTCACTTTGTCGGCACCCGGTTGTCTGCCGTAGCGGCGCGCATTTTCGATCAGATTGTTGACGATGCGTTGTAAGTCGATGGCGTGGCCGGTGACTGTGATGTCGGGTTCGATATGGGTTTGGATTGTCACATCGTTTAGACGTTCGGCTTCGTGCGCGGCGTCGTTCAGCAGGGCGCTCAGATCCAGTTCGCGGAAGGTGGTCGCGTCGCCCGGTCGGGCGTAGTCGAGGAACTGGCCGATGATGGCGTTCATCTGATCGAGGTCGGCATGCATGCCGTCGCGTGCTTCGGGCGACAGTGTGGCCATTTCGACTTCGAGCAGCATGCGCGAGATGGGCGTGCGCAGGTCGTGCGAGATGCCGGCCAGAATGACGGCGCGATCGGATTCGATTCGAGCGAGATCATCGACCATCTGGTTGAAACTGTGATTGGCTTCGCGGATTTCTTTCGGCCCTTTTTCCGGCAACGATGCGGGCGACTGTCCGGCGGCGACGGCGCGGGTGGCGGCGGTCAGTCGTGCCAGCGGCTGATTGATTAAACGCGAGATGAACACTGCGCCGATCAACGCCAGCAATAGGGTGACGGCGCCCCAGCCCAACCATTGCACGCTGGAAGCGCGGTCGATGCGACGGCGGTCGAGCATCAGCCAATAGGCATCGCCGTCGATTTTGAAGCTAAGCCAGAAGCCGGATATATCGTTGACTTTGCTGGCGAAGCGGGTGTCGTTGCCGAGTTTGGTTTGCACGTGCGCTTGGATCAACGACATCATGGCGGTGTCGGTGATCGGTTCGACGACATCGGTTTCTTCCAGTGGATAGACGCGGATGCCTTCGTTGCTGGCGAGGTCGAATAGCAGTTCGCGTCGCGAGGCTGGAGCGGAGTGGGTCAGCGCGGCGCGGGTGATGGTGACCATGGAGACGACTTGCGCGCCGATCTGCCGGGCGCGTGGCGCGCGTTCGATGCTGCGCACGCCCCAGACCCAAGCGGCCATGCTAGTGGTAATCAGAATCGCCAGCAGGACGAATGTGCGCCAGAACAGGCCGCTTTTGAGCCAGACGAGTCGTTGGATGAGGGGCATCGTGCGGCAGCCAGAGCCGTCAGCGCGGCTGGCCTTCTGGAATGAAAACGTAACCCAAGCCCCACACGGTCTGGATGTAGAGCGGGTTGGAGGGATCGGGCTCGATCAGCTTGCGTAGGCGCGAAATCTGCACGTCGAGGCTGCGATCGAACACTTCGTATTCGCGGCCGCGCGCCAGTTCCATCAGCTTCTCGCGCGACAACGGTTGGCGGGCGTGGCGGGCGAAGACTTTCAGCACCGAAAATTCGCCGGTGGTCAGCGAAATGTTTTGCTCGCCTTTTTTCAACGTGCGGGTGCCGAGGTCGAGCACGAAGTCGCCGAATGCAAAGACTTGCGGTTTTTCCGATGGCGCGCCGGGTGCTTCGTCGGCACCTTTGCGACGCAGCACGGCGTTGATACGCGCTACCAATTCGCGCGGGTTGAAAGGTTTGGGTAGGTAGTCGTCGGCACCCATTTCCAATCCGACGATGCGATCCACGTCCTCGCCCTTGGCGGTCAGCATGATGATCGGGGTCTGGTCGTTGGCACCGCGCAGACGGCGGCAGATCGACAAGCCATCTTCGCCCGGCAGCATTAAGTCGAGCACCAGCATGTCGTAGCGTTCGCGCAGCCAGAGCTTATTCATGGCCGTGGCGTTCTCGGCGGTGACGACGTGGAAACCCTGTTCGGCCAGATAGCGACGCAAGAGATCGCGTAGGCGGATGTCGTCGTCAACGACGAGGATGCGGGTTTGCGTGCTGGCGGCAGTGGGGGTGTTTGTCGTGTTCATGGCGCTTATGGTAACGTCATTTTTCGGTGATGCGCGCAGCGTGGCGCAGGCATTACAAAGTGTTACAAACTTTACGAAAACGGCCTTATGGTCAATGGGGAAGCGGCATAAACTTGGCTGCAAGTAGCAGATAGCTTATCCCTGTTGGACGTTTGCTGGAAGAGATAATGATGAACTCGATAACCGGAAAATTTATGCTGGTCTTATTACTGGCGACAGGCGTCGGCAATGTTTGCGCTCGCCAGCATGGCGGCGAATGGCAGGCGCATCGTGAAGCGCGGCAGGCGCAGCAAGGCCAGCATGAGAATCGTCGCTTTGAACAGCAGCAACAACAGCAGCAACAACAAGCGCCGGCTTTTGCACCACAGGAAGATCCGCGCCGCGGCGGGCGTATGACTCCCGATGAACGGCGTGAATTGCGTCGCCAGATCAACGAGGCCGGACGCGACTTGTACGCGCCGCGCCGCTGATGCCGCCGTGCCGGAGCTGCGCCATGAAGCTGCTTTCACGTTCTCTATGCACACTGATTTTGTGCATGTTTTTTCCTTTCGCTTTTGCACAGCAATCGGGAAAATTCGCAAACACACCAATGGGCATCGACGATGCCCGTTTTTTTCTGGAACGCACAGGTTTCGCATCTGCTGAACGTGATGTGATGCAGTACGCCGGTTTGAACCGTCGTCAAGCTGTCGAGCGGGTGCTGGCACAGGAAGCCGCTGGCGCGCAGACGCTTGAGCCGTCTTGGGTTGCGCAGCCGATAACGCCGCCGCGCGACTTGAAGTCAATGAACGATGATGAACGCAAAGCTTACCGTGAGCAGCAGATTCGGCAGGCTTTCGAGTTGCGTGGCTGGTGGCTGCACGAAATGCTGACCACACCATCGCCGCTTTCCGAACGCATGACGCTGTTCTGGCATAACCATTTCGTTTCGTCCCAGCAGAAGGTTCACTATACCCAGTTGATGTATCGGCAGAACCTGTTGTTGCGTCGAAATGCGCTCGGTAATTTTGGCAGCATGCTGCATGAAGTGTCGCGCGATCCGGCCATGCTCATCTATTTGGATGGCGCAAAAAACCGCAAGGGCGCACCCAATGAGAATTTTGCGCGCGAGGTGATGGAGTTGTTCACGCTAGGTGAAGGCCATTACAGCGAGCAAGATATCAAGGAAGCGGCGCGCGCTTATACCGGCTGGAGCATCGACCCAGAGAATGGCGAATATAAATGGCGACCCTTCGCGCATGACGACGGCATCAAAACCGTGCTTGGCAAGAGCGGAAATTTTAACGGCGACGATGTGCTCGACATCTTGTTGGCGCAGCCAGCCTGTGCCGAATTCATCGTCGGAAAATTATGGCGTGAATTCGTTTCGCCTGATCCTGATCCGGTCGAAGTGAAACGCATTGCCGCGCGCTTCCGCGACAGCGGCTACGAAATCAAAGTGGCTTTGCGTGAACTGTTCTTGTCGCCGGCATTTTGGAGCGCGAAGAACCGTGCCACGTTGGTGAAGTCGCCGGTGGAACTGGTGGTGGGCACGTTGCGGCAATTTGATTTCGGCTATGACGATCCGCTGCCGTTCACCTTCGCCGTTGCGCAGCTTGGCCAGAATTTGTTTGATCCGCCCAACGTGAAAGGTTGGCCTGGTGGTGACGATTGGATCAATAGTTCGACTTTGTTGGCGCGTAAAAGCGTATTGGAGCGACTGTTCCGTGCGATTGATCCAGCGGGGCGGCCGCAGATGGCGGCCATGCGTCGGGAGACGCAAGAACTTGGCAAGGTGAAGGGGCAGGGCGCGCTGCGCGAGGAGGGACGCATCCGCTTCGCCAATGTGGTTTCGATGATTGCTTTCGACCCCGAATCTTGGTTGCGCCAGTTCGGCGCACAGACCGACACTGCACCCGATGTGGCGCAACGACTGGCGATCCAGAAAGCTGTGCTGCCGCTGGAGCCGAGCGTTCCCATCCGTGCCGACCTCGCCGGCGTCGCTTATCTGCGCACGCTGGTGATGGATCCGACCTACCAGCTCAAATAGGAGCAATCATGCAAAGGCGCGAATTTCTGACTTTCTCCGGCGGGCTTGGTGCGGCGATGTTGATGCCGCCGTTGGCTCTGGCGCAAGCATCGACCGGTTATCGAAATCTGTTGATTTTGGTCGAGTTAAAGGGCGGTAATGACGGACTGAATACGGTCGTACCTTATTCTCAGCAGGCGTATTACGCTTTGCGACCGCGCATCGCCATCAAGCGCGATGAGGCCTTGCAGCTCGACCAAAACACCGGTCTGCATCCAGCGCTGCAACCGCTGCTGCCGCTGTGGCAGGCGGGTGAGCTGGCGATTGTGCAAGGCGTCGGCTATCCGCAACCGAACCTCTCGCATTTCCGCTCGATCGAAATCTGGGATACCGCCTCGAAATCCGATCAGTATTTGCACGATGGCTGGCTGTCGCGCGCATTTCAGCAACGACCCGCACCGGCGCAATTCAGCGCCGACGGCGTCATCATCGGCAGCCAGGAGCTCGGACCGCTGCAGGGCGGCGCGCGCGCGGTTGCGCTGGCGAATACCGGGCAGTTCATCAACAACGCCCGGCTAGCCACACCCGCGCTCTTCAGCCGGAATGCTACGTTGGAGCATGTGCTCAAGGTCGAGTCCGACATCGTCAACGCGGCGGAAGGTTTGAAGGATGCGAAGGGTCAAGAGTTTAAAACCGAATTCCCCAAGAGCGCTTTCGGTGAGGTGGTAAAGACGGCAGCGCAGGTGGTCGCCAATGGTGAGCGCACCGGCAAGCGCGTCGCCGCCTTGCGATTGACACTGGGCAGCTTCGATACGCATCAGAACCAGCCCGGCACGCAAGCCAATCTGCTCGGGCAGCTGGCGCATGGCATGGTGGCGCTGAAATCGTCGTTGCAAGAACTCGGCCGCTGGGATTCGAGTTTGGTGATGAGCTACGCCGAATTCGGTCGTCGTCCGAAAGAGAACATGTCCAGCGGCACCGATCACGGCACGGTGGCACCGCATTTCGTACTCGGCGGTCGCGTCAAGGGCGGCTTGCTGGGCGCGATGCCGGATTTGGCGCGGCTCGACGGCAGCGGCAATTTGGCCTACGCGGTGGATTTCCGCAGCATGTATGCGACGGCGTTGTCGAAATGGTGGGGAGTGGATGCGGCGGCAGTGTTGGGTGGGCGGTATCCGACGCTGGATTTTCTGCGTGCCTAATAATCCGTTTTTCAACCTTGCCGCTTTGGATAGCCTTCGCGGGTAATGCGTTCCCACACGGCTTCTTTTTCCTGTTCCGTCATGCCGACCCAGTGCGCGACTTCCATGGCGGTGCGGCCGCAGCCGCGACAGATGTCGTCGAAGGTGGTCGAGCAGACTGCCACGCAAGGCGTGTCGGGGCGGTTCCGATTGGGAGGGGTGGTGCTCATGCAGTGACGGCGGCGCGTACGCCGCCTAGGTTCAGAACATTAACGCTGCGGTGAGCGTGTTGACTTCCTCGGAGGACTCTTCAAGGATGTCGTGTAGCGTGCCTTCGCCCACCGCGAAATCGATGGTCGTGGCGGTTTGCTCGGTGGTCGCGCCGGCACGCGCATGCAATGGCGATGAAACGGGCGCCAAGTCATTGGCAAGCAGCAGCGTGTCGCCCAGCGTGACCGGCGGCATGGCGCGGAACCCGTACCACAGCGCCTCGACCGCTTCGGTGACTTGTTCTGGCACCGAGAGCTTTTTCAGCACGCCGCGTCCGATCAATTTTTCGCCGTACTCGATCCAATCTTCTGGATCGCCATCGAGCAGGCCGGGGAATTCCTCGGCGCGCGATAGCAGGTAAAAGCCGCCGACTTCATGGACGATGCCGGCAAACATAGCGGTTTCTGGATCGACGAAGGTCACTTTGCGGGCGATCACGTGCGACAGCGCGGCGACGTGCGCGGTGTGCTGCCAGAGTTGGTTCGACATGGCGCGCAGAGTCGGATTGGTCGGCTTGTTGCCCAACTGGCGCACCACCACGGCGGCAACCAACGAACGCAGGGTGCGGAAACCGAGCCGCATCACCGCCATGTTGACGTTGGTGATTTCGTTGCCGGAGCGGTTATAGGCCACCGAATTGGCGATTGCCACGGTGCGCGCCGAGAGCAGGGGTTCGGTCATGACCAGTTTCGACGCTGTATCCAGATGGCAATCCGGGTCATTCAGCACTTGCTGGATCTTGAGCGAGGCATTGACGTTGGTCGGAAAAACCAAGTCGCCACGACCGGCTTCGGCGGCAATATTTCTGAAGGCTTCGAGTCTGTCCATGCCGAAAATTATACTCGTGCCTTCATTTCAGGCAACACATTCTTGCGGCATGGGCGGATGTTGGGATGGCGCTACAGTCTTGTCAATCAAGCACGGTAATCTGACCGGACTCGACTAGCCATTGACGTTCGAGCAGAACCAGCTCGCGCGACAGCGCAGGATCATCGTGCGCGGGCGGATTGGCTGCATCTCGAGCATCCATCGCTGCCGCAAACCATGCCATGACGCGCGGTTGGTTGTTGCCGTTAGACAGACCCAGCATCAGGCGCGGCAGCACTTGAATGCGCCAGATTTCCCGAGCATGGGTCAGGATGGCGTCGCTAGCAAGGTGTTCGCCCGATTGCGCGTGATGTGATTGCATGGCGTGATCGTATTCTTCTCGCCGGGTGGATAACATGCTCTGCACGATAGCTAGCCATCCGGCTCGGCAGGCATAGGCCGGCGCTGCGGCGCTTTCCATTCGTTGAGGCGTATTGCGGGTGGCCTGCAAGAGCTTTTCCGCGTTATTCAGCCAGTCTTCCACCGCCGGGAACCACGCGCCAAGCCTGCCATGACGTCGGGACAGCGCTTGCCGCAGCAGCATGCGCAAGGCTGTCTCGTGCAGAGTGTCCGACAACGTGGCGCCCAGATACAGAACATCGCCTGCGATCAAGCTGTTTTCCGGCAGGAGCCGCAGCTTGCCGGTATGGAGGCGGCAGTCCGGCGTCAAGCCGACGACCAGATGGGTTGGGCTGGCGATGCCGAGTTCGCGGCAGGTATCGTCAATCAGTTGCCAGAGGCGCGGCGACTCCTCCGGCGTCACCAGCTTGCCGACGCATTGCGGCTGGCCTTTGAATGCCAGCGTCCATGCTGCTATTGCGTGGGGCGGGATGCGGATCAGCGCGATCGTGCCGATGATGGCGGCAGCGGCGAGGGCGTCGTATCCCCACCAGACCTTGGGGATGAACCAGACGGCCAGAGCCGAAAGTGCGCCGCGACCGGCGATCATCAGAAAAGTCAGCGTTAAACCGATGCCACCGAGCAGGCCGGCTTTTTTCATGACGGCTTGCTGCCATGCCTGCGGCCATGTCGGCATCGATGCCGCGATCAGCACGAGGCCAAGCAGCGACAGCAACAGAAGCAGAGCCAGCCCGTGTGTCAATGTCACCGGCAGATAAGCTTCGCAGCCTGCCATCTTGATGGCATGACAGGTTGCTTCCATGCCGCGCAAATCAGTCGGATAGGTGCGCGTCCATTCTAGTCCCAGTTTTTGCAGCGCTTGCCCGGACCAGAACCAAGCGAACAGAGGCATGGGCAACATGACCCGGAGATAATCGAAGAGTTTGGACTGCATGTTGCGCTTTGCTTTGTAGTGGGGCGGAAGTGCGTAGGACGGACTGCATTGTTATTTTGTCTGCGGAACGGGTGTCAAGGGTCCGAAAAAAACGGCGAGTCGGCGGATGCGTCCATGCTGGTCCAGCTCACCGAAATCCATACCTTCATTTGATAGTGTCCCATCCGGCATGACGGAGCGCCAAGCGAATCGGAATCTACCATGATGGCTTTCCACGGGGCTGAGCTCAAGATGACTGCTTGAAGGAGTCAATTGCCTCGCCATGCCGATGTGCTCGACGAGCTTTTGCCGGCCTTTGACTTCTGCCTGCGAATCTGTGTACACCCCATCCGGTGCCCATACCTGCGCCAAAAGCTGTTCGCGTTTAACAGGATCGGCTTCCCGCCATGCGCCGGTGTAACCCTTGACTAGGGCGGCGACATCTGGCGCTACAGGCCGATTTTGTGCCGCTGCGCTGACTGTCAACAGCAGGAATGTGCTGAAAATCAGTCCTAATTTGTTTGCATTGCGTGCCATGTGGTTTCCTTTTTTGATGCGTGAGATTGTTTTTCGTTTGACGCCCGTGGCTAGGATGCTGGCAGCAGCGATTTGCAGCAACCGCAAAATATGCAGACCGGATTGCAGTTTCTGCATGCGCCCGGCTGTATCTCGATGGCAGGCCCTTATAATTGATTCCATTCGCGCGACTTATGGCAAACCGGCATGACCCATTCCCCTTCCACCAAATCCCTGCGCGCCTTTGAGGCCGCTGCCCGTCTAGGCAGCATCAAGGCGGCGGCAGACGAATTGCATTTGACTGCATCGGCGGTGAGTCGCCGCATCCAGACGCTGGAGGAAGAACTGGGTTTGGCATTGTTTGTGCGCGACGTGCAGGGGCTGACGTTGACCGAGGCCGGTCAGTATTACGCAGAGCAATTGCGCGGCGTTTTCAGCATGCTCGACCATGCCACGACCACCGTGCGTAGCAAGGAGCGGCGGCAGCTCACCGTGGTGGGGCCTGCTGTCGTGGTACAGGCCTGCACCGATTATCTGCATCGCATGGGAAGCGATTTATTAGACATCGACCTGTCTTTTGTCACGGCGTTGATTAAGAACGCGACCGATCCGGTGCTGGCGCAAGCCGATATCGCTTTTTTCTGGGGCGGATCGCAATGGGATGGTTGGCATACCAAGCCAATCACGCGCCGCACGCATTTCGCGCCATTGTGTTCACCCGATTTGTTGAAATCGGGCGCGCTGTTTTCCACCGCCGAACTGGCGGAGCAAACCTGGATCGTGCATCAGACTTTCGATGAAGCTTGGAAGTTGTGGTATCAGGCGCTTGGTGAGCCGATGCCGACGCCCAAGCGAATGATGAAGGTCGATGACGCCGTCATCGCTGGACAGGTGGCGCGCAATGGCGGCGGCGTTGCCATGCTCTCCGGCTTTGGCTCGTATCCAAATTTTTCGGTGATGGCCGGCGCGCTGACGCCGGCTCATGCCTTTCATGCCTATGCGCCGAATCACGATTTTCACATCGGCACGCGCTGCAAAGATGGCAATCCCGATCTGCAGCGATTCAGCACATGGTTTTTTGAAACGGTGTGGAACAAGGATGCTTTGCCACGTTGGATTGCGATGCAAAGAAAAAATGCCGAAGTGCGTTAGAGCAGTCTGCTTACTACTGTTACAAACGGGTTTTACATCGCCGCCAACCACTTGAACAACATCGCTCCCGCCACCATCACCAGCAAGGCCGCAAATCCGTACTGCACATGGCGCGGTGACAAATGACCGGCCGCCTTGCGACCGAACAGCATGCCGATTGCCGTGGCGGCGGCGAACAGCAGGGTCGGAATTAGTGGCACGGTAACGCCATGCAGTAAGGCGCTGGCAACGCCAGTCGCACCGACTAACGCGATCACCAGTAGCGACGTGGCAACGATGCCGTGCATCGAGACGGCGGTGTAGCGGCGCAGCAGCGGCATCATCACGAAACCGCCGCCGACGCCGAGCAGACCGGTCATTAGCCCAGTCAGCGCGCCGATTGCGCCTAGCAGCAGGATGGTGGGTGCGTTCCAATCGAAGCGCCCGGTTTCGGGGTCGATACCGCCGGCGCGACGTGAAATGACGTGTTGGTCGATAGCGGCCGTGTTCGCGTGCAGCAAACGCGCGGCGACCAATAACATGACGATGGCAAACAGCAGCAACAGCCAGCTTTGCGGCAATACGTTCGCCAGCCGCACGCCGAATGGCGTCATTGCCATGCCGACGGCAGCCATCAGCAGCGCGCCGCGCCAGCGCACCAGTCCTTGTCGCAATCCTTCCAGCGCGCCAATCGCCGCGCCGCCTGCGACCGCGATCAGCGCGACTGGCGCGGCGTGCTGCATGCTCCAGCCCATGCCGAACACCAGTGCGGGTACCGCCAAGATGCCGCCTCCCGCACCGGTCAGGCCGAGTACCGCGCCGATCAGTACGCCCAGTAACAACGAAATGGCCATCTTATTTTCTGGCGCGCTCGATCAGCTCGAACAGCGCCATGCCGACCAGCATAGCTGCCACGAAAATCGCGCCTTTGCCGATACCCGCGCCAAGCAGCACTAACGCAGGGCCGGGACAAATGCCGGCCAGACCCCAGCCGATGCCGAACAAAACATTGCCACCGATGAGGCGACGGTCAATGTGGCTGCCGTTCGGTAAGTGCATGGGCGCACCCAACAAAGATCGTGAACGGCGTTTAGCAAAGGCAAACGCGATACTGCCGACGATGATGCCGCCGCCCATCACCAGCGCCAAAGAAGGGTCCCACAAACCACCGAGATCGAGAAAGCCCTGTACTTTGGCAGGGTTGGCCATGCCGGCAAGGATTAAGCCGATGCCGAACACGAACCCGGAGGCAAATGCAAACAGGATGTTCATGAATTTATCCTCCCAGCACATGACGGACGATGAAAACCGTGGCAAAGCCAGCCGCCATAAAAATCACGGTCGCCACCAATGAGCGTGGCGACAGACGCGATATGCCGCACACGCCATGACCACTGGTGCAGCCGGAACCGTAGCGTGTGCCGATGCCAACCAGCAGGCCGGCGGCGATCAAAGTCGGCCAGCCGGCATCGACGCGGCTTTCCGGCAGCGCGACAGCGAGCCCATACAGCAGCGGCGACAGCAACAGGCCGACAATGAAAGCCAGCCGCCATGCACGATCGCCTGTCTGAGGGCGCAGCAGGCCGCCGACGATGCCGCTAATGCCGGCAATGCGGCCGTTGAACAAGACGAGAGCCGCTGCCGCCAAGCCGATCAGCAAGCCACCGGATAGCGAGAGCAAAGGAGTGAAATGCTGCCAGTCGATTGTCATGACGCGTTCCTTCTGGTTATTGGGGGCAATACAGTTCGTACAGCAGGTTCAATAGAGCTAACACTTTGCGGTCGGCAACCGAATAAAAAATACGTTTGCCTTCACGGCGTGCTTGCACCAATTCTTCGTTGCGTAGCACGCCCAGTTGCTGTGACAGAGTGGGCTGACGGATGCCCAACGCTTCTTCCAGTTCGCCGACGGATTTTTCTCCCTGGCTTAATTCGCACAGCAGGAGTAAACGATCTTCATTTGCCAATGCGGATAGCACAGCCTTGGCGCTACCAGCGGCATTCCGCATGGCATCCATGTTCGGCACGGGGCGTGTGGTCTTTCTCATGCAAGCTCCAAAATCTACTTGACTACAATATATATTAAGATAAAATATAAATCAATGAATTATTTTGGGCGATGACAATGCTGATTGAAACGTTCTACGACAAAGTCACGGGCACCGCGACCTACGTGGTGTTTGATGCGCGGAGCGGGCACGCTGCCGTCATTGATCCGGTGCTGGATTACGACCCTAAGTCTGGGCGTACGAAAACGCTTGCCATCGATCGCGTGATCGATTTCGTGCGCGTTCAAAATTTGACGGTTGAGTGGATTTTGGAAACGCATGCCCACGCCGATCATTTGTCGGCGGCGCAGTATGTGAAGGGTTCGGTTGGCGGCAGGCTGGGCATCGGCGCGCGCATCGCGCAAGTACAGGTTGTGTTCAAAAAATTGTTCAACATCGGCGAGGAATTTCCCACGGATGGTTCGCAGTTCGATCATCTGTTTGCCGATAACGAAACATTTGGCATAGGCAAGCTGACCGCACAAGCCATGTGGGTGCCTGGCCATACGCCGGCTGATATGGCTTACCGCATCGGCGATGCCGTATTCATCGGTGACACCTTGTTCATGCCCGACGTCGGCACGGCACGTTGCGATTTTCCAGGCGGTGATGCCCATGCGATGTATCGTTCAATACGCACACTACTCGCCTTGCCGAGCGAAACGCGTTTGTTCACCTGCCACGATTACCCGCCAGCGGAACGCGCGCCGGCTTGGGAATCCACCGTGGCCGAGCAAAGACAGCGCAATATCCACATCCATGATGGGATTACCGAAGAACAGTTCGTGGCGATGCGCCAAGCGCGCGATGCAACGCTGGAAATGCCGACGCTCATTCTGCCGTCGATTCAGGTGAATATTCGCGCTGGTGCCATGCCGCCCGCGGAAGACAATGGGGTGTCCTACCTGAAGATTCCGCTCAATAAATTGACAGCGAAATAGTTTTTCATTTTTTACAGGAGAAAATCATGCGAGCAAACGTAGGTGGTATCGACCGTATTGTCCGAATTGTGGTGGGCTTAGCGTTGATCGGCGCCGCACTATTTCACGTCATCGGTTTATGGGGCTTGATCGGCATCGTTCCCGTGCTGACGGGTTTGTTTCGCGTTTGCCCGGCCTATAAGCTGATTGGCGCAAACACCTGCCGACATCAATCGTGATGGGTTTTTCTGAGAGACCTGATTAGGAGATACAAAATGAGTGGCTTTCCCGTGAACTACCGCGAGTTGACGCAATCGGTGTCGAAAAACCTTGCTACGTTGCGCAATGACATACCCGATGTGATGAAAGGTTTCAACGATCTGGCACGCGCGGCGACGCGCGACGGTGCATTGGATCGCAAGACGAAGGAATTGATTGCGTTGACGCTTGGTGTAGCGGCGCATTGTGATGCCTGCATCGGGTTTCATGTGCAAGCGTTGGTCAAGCTCGGCGTTACCAAGGCAGAACTAGAAGAGGCGCTCGGTATGGCGGTTTATATGGGCGGCGGGCCGTCGCTGATGTACTCGGCCAATGCGTTGGCCGCCTTTGAGGAGTGGTCGGGAACGGCCGGGTAGGGAGAAGAAAAACGACAGGGGGCGCATGCAGCGTCCCTGTCGTTGCAGAACTTCAGCTTGTTTTGGCTTCCTTGAACATCGTCTTGATGCCACGTATCGCCTGACGGATGCGCGCCTCGTTTTCGATCAGCGCCATGCGCACGTACTCGTCGCCGTATTCGCCGAAACCGATGCCGGGCGAGACGCAGACTTTTGCCTTGTCCAGCAGCAGCTTGGAAAACTCCAGCGAGCCGAGATGGCGGAACGCTTCCGGGATGCGCGCCCAGATGTACATCGAGGCTTTTGGTTTTTCCACTTCCCAGCCGGCTTCGTGCAAGCCTTTCACCAGCACGTCGCGGCGCTTCTGGTATTGCGCGCGGATTTCCTCGACGCATTGCTGGTCGCCTTCCAGTGCCGCAATCGCCGCCACCTGCACCGGCGTGAAGCTGCCGTAATCGTGATAACTCTTGATGCGCGCCAACGCTGCCACCAGTTCCTTGTTGCCGACCATGAAGCCGATGCGCCAGCCCGCCATGTTGTAGCTCTTGGATAGGGTGAAAAATTCCACCGCCACCTCGCGCGCACCCGGCACCTGCATGATCGACGGCGCTTTCCAGCCGTCATACACGATGTCGGCGTAGGCGAGGTCGTGCACCACCAGGATGTCGTGTTCCTTCGCCAGCGCGATCACGCGCTCGAAAAAATCGAGCTCGACGCACTGCGCGGTCGGATTGGAGGGAAAGCCCAGCACCATCATCTTCGGCTTCGGATAACTTTCGCGGATGGCGCGTTCCAGTTCGGCGAAAAAATCCACGCCCGGCGTCATGCGCACCGAGCGGATATCCGCACCGGCGATCACTGCGCCCCAGATGTGAATCGGATAGCTCGGGTTCGGCACCAGCACCGTGTCGCCGCGATCGAGCGTCGCCAGCATCAGGTGCGCCAGACCTTCCTTGGAGCCGATGGTGACGATCGCTTCCGAATCGGGATCGATCTCGACTTCGTAGCGCTTCTTGTACCAGTGCGCGATGGCTCGCCGCAGGCGTGGAATGCCCTTGGAAGCAGAATAACCGTGGGTGTCCGGCCGCTTGACCGTATCGATCAACTTGTCCACGATATGCGACGGCGTCGGACCGTCGGGATTGCCCATCGACAGGTCGATGATGTCCTCGCCGCGCCGTCGCGCAGCCATCTTCAGTTCGGCCGTGATGTTGAAAACGTAGGGGGGAAGGCGATTGATGCGCGCAAAGCTGCGCGGCTTGCTGGATGCAACCATTGATTTTCTCCGTAAGCGCCCGGAACCGTCCGAGCGACGCTGAAACGATGTACGTTCCGCTGGTGATTCTAGCGAAGGAAATTTGAGACGGCAACTGGAAGCTGAGAGTTGTCGTACTGGCGAAGGTCGGGGCGACAGTGGCTGTTGTCGTTCCCTCCCCTTCAAGGGGAGGGTTAGGGAGGGGATGGGGTAAGTTCAGTACCAGTGACCCATCCCCATCCCACCCTTGAAGAGGAAGGAGCCCAAGCAATCCCGCTATCGCTTGGCGTCACGCCGTTGCGCCAACTCCATCGTCAAGCGCATCAACTGCGCATACAACTCCCCATGCGCCGCATCCGCTGCCGCCACCGCTTGCCATTGCCGCTCGGCCGTCGCCATGTCGCCGCGCGCCACCGGGCCGGTCAGCGCCGCTTCCGGCCCGAGCTTGAACACATTCTCCACCGTCTCGCGCACCAGCGGCGCCATCATCTGCAGCACTGCATCCGCGTCGATGCCGGCGCGCTGATACGACTGCCGTGCCACGTCGAGCAGCGTCACCAGATAATTGCAGGCGAACACCGCCGCTGCGTGATAGTGGATTTTTTCCTCGGCCTTGATCGGCACCAGTCGCGCGCCGATGGCGGCGAAGGCCGGCGTCAACACATCGAGCGCGCGCCGGTCGCCTTCCATGCCGCACCAAGTGCCGGTGAAATTCTGCACCACTTGCTCTGGTACGGCGAAGCTGCGGATCGGATGAATCGAAGCGACCGCCGCGCCGCGCTCGATGGCCGGCTGCAGCACGGAAGAAGGTAGCGCGCCGCTGCAGTGAAACACGATGCTGTTCGCATCCAGCAAGCCGGCTTGCGCCAGCGCTGTACAGGCCGACAGGATGCGATCGTCCGGCGTGGCGATCAGGTAAACGTCGGCGCGCCGCAAGCTTGCAAAATCGCTGACGGCCTCGCCCACGCCGATGCAAGCGATCGCGCGTTGCGCGCTTTCCTGCGAGCGGGTCAGCACATCCTGCAAGCGGAACGCATGATGTTGCGTCCACAATTTTCCCAAGCTCTGACCGAGTTTGCCGGCACCGATGAGGGTGAGGCTAGGGGTATTGCGGAAGCTCATCGTTTATCGTCCACCAGTTGCATTTGGATGCGGTATGAAAATGCGCTGCCGGCTTTGCCGTCAAGGGCTCATTGAGCAGACCGGCGCGTATGCGCAGCACGCCCGGCAAGGATGCCTTATGGCTGTAAACCGGCGAACCGCATACCTTGCAGAAGCAGCGCTTCTTGCCGGGTGAAGATTCAAATTCGGTCAATAAATCCTGCCCTTTGATGAATTGAAATACGGCAGTCGATACCGGCGTATTGGTGGCAATGGCCGTGCCCTGCGCCTTGCGACATTGGCTGCAATGGCAAATCTGGATCGGCTCCAGTTCCGCATCGATACGGAATTGAATGCCGCCGCATAAACAAGTTCCCGTGTACACGTTTTTTCTCTCCGTAAATGGGACTGCGCCTGAGCACAAAAAAGCGCATCGCCTCATGGCGAGCCAGATTGATTATGCCAAAACATGTTCCGGCGCATCGTCATTCCAGCGCACGCTGGAATCCAGCGCCGTTACGCGACTGCAGCAATCTCCCCTAAACCCACGCCCCGCACGGCATTGCAGCGCAACACAATGGCCGCCCACTTATGCTGCCATTTTCTTGCCCTCAAGGAATCTCCCTGCTACATTCAAGGCAGGAGGGGAACCATGCTGCATCCTGACCATCCGCCTGCCCATGGCTGAATTGCCTGCCAGTCCTGCTTCCGGCGCTGCTGCCGAGGGGACGCCGACCGCGACGGCATCGAACCGCGCTGCTGACTTGATGCCGCTGCCGGGCTTTATCCAGCGTTTCGCGGATGGTCTGTACGTCGCCTTGCCTGTGCTCGAAACCCCGGCGCGTTTTCACGAATTCATCGAGCGCGTGTTTTCTTCCGATCTGCGTTTTGCCGGGCTCGATTACACCTGCATGCAGCGGCTGCTCTACGATTGCGACAGCGAGCAATTGGCGCGGCAGGTGCAGAATTTCCAGAAGGCCGGCCGCCAGCCGGTGTTGCGTCTCGCCGCTGACATCGTCGAATTCCCGCAGGAGCGCCAGCAGCACTACCACGATGTCAACGTCAGCGGCAATGGCGACGCCGCCGAGTATCGCTTCGAGCCGGTTTATGTTGAAGTAGAAACGCCACCGGCGGAAGGCCAGCCCGTCGCCGACGCGCAGGACAAGATGGTGGCCGAGCGCGTCAGCTTGAGTCTCGACGAATTCATCGCCGCCATGTGGCGCAAGGGCGTGCGCTTCGGTATCGACACCGCCGCCGTCGCCGAAGCGCTGGCGAGCAGCCGCAGCGACACGCTGACCTTCGCGAGCAAGCGCGAACCAAAGGCGGGCAGCGACGCCAGCGTGCAAGAGGTGGGCGACACTCTACACCGCGACAACACCCCCAAGCTCTTGCCCGACGGCCGGGTCGATCTGTTCCAGTTCCAGAACCGCTTTCCGCAAGTGGAGAAGCACACCCGCCTGTTCAGGAAGATACCGCTGCAACTCGGGCAATCCGGCTGGAATATTCGCGGCAATGAAATGCCGGCCGAACTGCCGCGCGACCTCGACCTTAGCAAGCTGGCCGGCATCGGCGCGCGGATCGAGCGCAACGCGGAAGGCGAATTCGTCGTCGCCGACATGAACGGCTTCCTGCAGATCGACAAGGCCACCCAATCGGTGTCGATCAGCGAAAAGATCGTCAACCACGACGGCGTCAGCCTGCGCACCACCGGCAACCTGACCCTGAGCGGCGACGAATACGAAGAACACGGCGAAGTGGAAGAGCACACCCAGGTCGAAGGCAAGAACATGACGTTCATGGCCAACGTGTTCGGCAACATCGTCTCGCGCGGCGGCAAGATCCTGTTCCGCAAAAAAATCGCCACCGGCACGGTGAAGAACACGGACGGCGCGATCATCGTCGAAGGCGGCGCGTCGAACGCCACCCTGATCGCACCGGACGGCGCGGTGACGGTGAACCAGGCCGAAGGCTGCCTGATCGTCGGCAAAAAAGTCACGATCGGCGTCGCCATCAATTGCGACATCTATGCCGACGATCTCGACATCGAAAGCGCCGAAGCCTGCGCCATCGGCGGCAAGCGCCTGCAGATCGGCAGCACGGCGGCGCGCAACGACATCGAAACCATGATCTCGCTGCCGGTTCCCGACCTGAGCGAATTCGAGCGCCAGCGCGAAGACTACGCGAAAAAACTGGCCGACTGTGAACAGAAAGTGCAGGGCAAGACCGACGACATCGCCGCCATCACCGCCCAGCCGGACGTGAAGAATTTTTCGATGGTGAGCGCCAAGCTGCGCGCCGGGCAATTCACCATGAGCCGCGAGCAGGACGCCAGTTGGCAAAAACTGCAAGACCGGGTCGCGCCGCTGTTGCGGCAATTGAAAACCCTGAACACCGAACTGCAGGAAGCGCGCTACGCCCTTGAAACCTGGAAGCTGAAAGCCGAAGACATCGCCCGCAAGTGCGACAGCATGGCCGAAGAACTCCGCTGCACGGTCCAGACCGTCACCGGCGAAACCATCATCCGCTCACTGAAAATCCGCCCCGATGCGCCGCTGCTGCAAACCCTGCCGCCGCGCGAATTGCGCACCCGGCTGCGCGATCCGGCGTCGGATGGGGTGGTGTTGTTTGATGATGGGGAGGGGGAGTTTGTTTGGGAGATGGCTGGGGGGAAGGGGGGAGAGTGATGCGTGTCGGCGATGGGAGTTGCAACGTCTATGACGATTTGCGCGGGGCGTGCACATCGAGTTGCGAATTAGTGCTTAGGTTTCGATGAGAGAAATTCTCTGCGTATTCCTGATTTTGAAAAAGAAAGACGAGTTCTGTGTCTGTGGCTTTTAAAAGTCTGACGGGGGTATTACGCTTTGCCCAGAAAAAAATTCCCCAATATCCGATGAAGTAAACGACGCAGAACCAAAAAAACGTACCTGCTTCAGCATTATTTTCACCTCCGAATAATCGATAAAAAACCGCAAATATCGTAGCTAATATTGCGATTCCAAAAAAGACAGAGA
>JAFECY010000001.1 GCA_018241865.1 Pseudomonadota bacterium
ACCGTTTCCACCGGTGTCCTCCGGTTCGGCGAATTCGTGACCAAGGCCGGTCGCAATTCGCCCTATTTTTTTAACGCGGGCTTGTTCAACGACGGCGCTACGCTCGGTCTCTTGGCGGATTTCTACGCGCAGACGCTGCTGGATGCGAACGTCGAGTTCGACATGCTGTTCGGTCCGGCCTACAAAGGCATCACGCTGGCATCGAGCACGGCAGTGGCGCTGGCGAACAAAGGACGCAATGTACCGTTCGCCTTCAATCGCAAGGAAGCCAAGGATCACGGCGAAGGCGGCACCATCGTCGGCGCGGCATTGCAGGGCCGGGTGGTGATCGTCGATGACGTGATTTCTGCCGGCACCTCGGTGCGCGAATCGGTCGAGATCATCCGCGCTGCCGGTGCGACGCCCTGTGCGGTGCTAATTGCGCTGGATCGCATGGAGCGCGCCGGCAAGGATGGTGCGCTGTCATCGCTATCGGCGGTGCAGGAAGTCGGACAGATGTACAACATGCCGGTGATTTCGATTGGCAATCTGGCCGACCTGCTGGAATATATTTCGGGCGATGATGCCAACCCAGAACTGGCGCACCACAAGTCAGCTATCGCCGCCTATCGTGAGCGTTACGGAATAAATTAACGCATGACCCAATTTTCGAGACGACCTGCAAGGGGAGAAGGATGAATATCTATCGGAACACGCTGGCGCTAGCCGTCATGTTGCTGCCGCTCGCAGCGCATGCCGAAATTTACATCTGCAAGGATGCCAGCGGCCGCACGCTGACTTCCGACCGGCCGATCATGGAATGCCAAGATCGGAAAATACGCGTGCTGGGCAAGAATGGCCTGACCGAGCGCGAAATCGTGCCGCCGCTGACCGAGGAGCAGAAGCGTCAAAAGCTAGCCGAAGAAGAAAAAAAGAAAGCGGATCAAGAAGTAGCGAAGGAACAGCGCCGTCAAGATATGGCGTTGACGGCACGCTACAAAAATGAAGCCGAGATCGAAGTCGATCGCAAGCATGCACTGGATGGCATACGCGAACAGGTCAAGCGCGAGGATGCTAGCCTAGCTGACTCCGACAAGCGTTTGAAAGAATTGCGTGCCGCGGCGGATAACCAGCTAAAAACCAAAAAATCAGTGGCCGTTTCGCTGCAGGCACAGATCGACCAACTCGAGCAGTCCATCAAAGATGGACAAAAGCGGCAGACCGATCGTCAAGTGGAAACGGCCCAAACCAATGCCCATTTCGATCAAAGCATCAAGCGCTACCGGGAATTGAAAGGTGGCGCTACCCCCGCAGCTTCTGCACCGCTGGCTGCCGCTACGCCGACGATGACGCCGACGACGACGCCAACACCTGCGCCGACCGCTACGCCGGCGTCAGCACCGGCTCGCAAATAGTCTGTCTTTGTTCCCCGGCGTGTGCCGGGGCAATGTCTTAGGTCGTCAGTTTTTTCTTCAGCAATTCGGTCAACTGCGCCGGGTTGGCCTTGCCTTTGCTGGCTTTCATGGCCTGACCGATCAAGGCGTTGAAGGCTTTTTCCTTGCCGGCGCGGAATTCCTCGACCGACTTGGCGTTCGCTGCCAGCACTTCATCGACGATCTTTTCCAGCGCGCCGCTATCCGAAATTTGCTTCAAGCCCTTGGCGTCGATGATGTCATCGACCAGCGTGGCGCTGTCGGTCGGCGCTTCCCACATCACGCCGAAAATTTCCTTGGCAATTTTGTTGGAGATCGTGCCATCGGCAATCCGCTGCAGCAGCAGCGCTAGTTGACTGGCTTGCACCGGCGAATCGGCGATATCGACGCCTTCACGATTCAACGTCGAGGATACGTCGCCCATCAACCAGTTGGCGGCAGATTTGGCTTGCTCTTTGCCGGCTTTTGCGACGACTGCCTCGAAGTAGGCCGCCATCGCTTTGGATTGCGTCAACACTGCCGCGTCGTATTCCGGCAGCGCGTAATCGTGTGCGAAGCGCGCGCGCATCGCGCCCGGCAATTCCGGCATCGCTGCTTGCACACGCGCGATCCATTCCTGCGCGATCACCAGAGGCGGCAGGTCGGGATCGGGGAAATAACGGTAATCCTGCGCGTCTTCCTTGCTGCGCATCGAGCGGGTTTCTTTGCGATCGGGATCATACAGACGTGTTTCCTGCACCACGCGGCCGCCATCCTCGATCAATTCGATCTGGCGACGCACTTCATAATTGATCGCCTCTTCAAGGAAGCGGAACGAGTTCAGGTTTTTGATTTCGCAACGCGTGCCGTATTCCTTTTGCCCGACCGGGCGCACCGACACGTTGGCGTCGCAGCGGAACGAACCTTCCTGCATGTTGCCGTCGCAAATACCGAGCCAAGTCACCAGCGAATGCAGCGCCTTGGCGTAGGCGACGGCTTCGACGGCGCTGCGCATGTCGGGTTCGGTGACGATTTCCAATAAGGGCGTGCCAGCGCGATTCAAGTCGATGCCGCTCATGCCCTGGTAATCCTCATGCAGCGACTTGCCGGCGTCTTCTTCCAGATGCGCACGGGTCAAGGCAACGCTGCGCAATTCCGGCTTGCCATCTTTTTCCATCACAAAAGCCACGCTGCCGCCTTGCACTACCGGAATTTCATACTGGCTGATTTGGTAGCCCTTGGGCAGATCGGGATAAAAATAATTCTTGCGCGCGAAGACCGAGTGCGGCGCGATGGTCGCGCCGACCGCCAAGCCGAACTGGATGGCGCGCTCGACCGCGCCCCGGTTCATCACCGGCAGCACGCCCGGCAAAGCCAGATCGACCGGGCAAGCCTGGGTGTTCGGCTCGGCGCCGAAGCGGGTGGCAGCACCGCTGAAAATTTTCGACTGGGTGGTCAACTGCGTATGCGTTTCCATCCCGATGACGACTTCCCACTGCATATCAAACTCCTTTATAGCGCGCGTGAAAGTGATATATCGCGCTCAATTTTCCCCCTCCCCTTCAAGGGGAGGGAGTTGTTTGGTTTTACACGCCTGCCGGTGCGTGCTTGTGCCAGTCAGTCGCTTGCTGATACTGGTGCGCGACGTTCAAGAGCTTGGCTTCATTGAAGTAGTTACCGATGATTTGCAGTCCGACCGGTCGCTTGCTGTTTTTGTCGCCGCTACCAAACCCGCAAGGAATCGACATGCCGGGCAAGCCGGCCAAGCTGGTCGAGAGTGTGAAGATATCGGCCAGATAATTGGCAACCGGGTCGTCGGCTTTGTCGCCCAGATCCCAAGCGACGGTCGGCGATACCGGGCCCATGATGACGTCGCATTGCTGGAAGGCGTTTTGGAAATCCTGCGCGATCAGGCGGCGGATTTTTTGCGCTTGCAAATAATAGGCATCGTAATAGCCGTGCGACAGCACGTAAGCGCCGACCAGGATGCGGCGCTTGACCTCGTCGCCAAAGCCTTCGGCGCGGGTCTTTTGGTACATGTCGTTCAAGTCCTTGTAGCCGGCGGCGCGGTGGCCGTAGCGCACGCCGTCGAAGCGCGACAGGTTGGACGAGGCTTCGGCCGGCGCGATCACGTAATACACCGGAATCGACAACTCGGTTTTCGGTAGCGAAATATCGACCAGCGTCGCGCCGAGCTTTTCGTATTCCTTCAAGGCGGTGCGCACCGCTTGCTCGACATCGGCAGCAAGACCCGCGCCGAAATATTCGCGCGGCACGCCGATCTTCAAGCCTTGCAGGCTGTTATTCAGGTCGCGGCCAAAATCTTCCGCCGGGCGGTCGAGACTGGTCGAATCGCGTTGATCGAAGCCGGTCATGGCATTCAACAGCAGGGCGCAATCTTCGGCGGTTTGCGCCATCGGGCCGCCCTGGTCGAGCGAGGAAGCAAAGGCGATCATGCCGAAGCGCGACACCCGGCCATAAGTCGGTTTGATGCCGGTCACGCCGCACAGCGACGCCGGCTGGCGGATCGAGCCGCCGGTGTCGGTGGCAGTAGCGGCCGGTGCCAGCCGTGCCGCAATTGCCGCCGCCGAACCGCCCGAGGAACCGCCGGGAATCGCCGTGACATCCCACGGGTTTTTCACTGCGCCGAAATAGGAATTTTCATTCGATGAACCCATGGCGAATTCATCGCAGTTCAGCTTGCCGAGAGTGACTGTGCCGGCGGCATGGAACTGTTCGACGACCGTGGCGTCGAAAGGGCTGACATAGTTTTCCAGCATTTTCGAGCCGGCGGTGGAGCGCCAGCCGCGCGTGACGAAAATATCTTTGTGAGCAATCGGGATGCCGGTCAGCGGCGTGCTGTCGTTTTTGGCTAGACGGGCGTCGGCGGCAGCGGCTTGCTGCAAGGTCAGTTGTTCATCGACGTGCAGAAAAGCGTTCAGCTCGCTTTGGGTGATGCGTTGCA
>JAFECY010000200.1 GCA_018241865.1 Pseudomonadota bacterium
AGAAACGCCGGTAGAAACAGAAACGCCGGTAGAAATGCCGCTAAAAACACCGGAACAAATTCTTGCCCTGCTTGCAGCAAACCCGAACCTCACCTTGTCGGAATTGGCCTTGGCCATCGGCAAGTCAACGAGCGCGGTGGAACGTGCCGCGGCCAAGCTGGTGAAAGAGGGGCGCTTACGCCATGTCGGCCCCACCAAGGCGGGACACTGGGAGATATTAAAATGAGTTCACTCGGCCAGCCCGAGCGCGTCACGCAAAACCGCGTGGTCGCCCTATTCCGCGATGAACTGCGCTACCGCTACCTCGGCGACTGGAGCGAGCGCGATGACAACAGCAATATCGAGGAAGGATTGCTCGCCAACTGGCTGGCCGAAAGCGGGTACTCCCCCGCGCACATCAACCGGGCAATCGACGCCCTGCGCCGCGAAGCAAACAACCATGGCCGCACGCTGTACGGCAATAACCTGGGGGTGTATGCCTTGCTGCGCTACGGCGTGCCGGTCAAGACCGAAGCCGGCAAGGCGACCGAATCCGTCCAGCTCATCAACTGGAACGAACCGTTCAAGAACGATTTCGCGCTTGCCGAGGAAGTGACGCTCAAGGGCAAGCAGGAACGGCGGCCGGACATCGTGTTGTATGTGAACGGCATCGCCATCGGCGTGCTGGAACTGAAGAACAGCCGCGTCTCGATCGGCGACGGCATCCGGCAAAGCCTGTCCAACCAGCAGCCGGAATTCAACGAATGGTTTTTCAGCACCGTGCAATTCGTCTTTGCCGGCAATGATTCCGAAGGGCTGCAGTACGGCAGCATCGGCACGCCGGAAAAGTATTTCCTGAAGTGGAAGGAAGACGAGGCCGACAACACGCGCTATAAGCTGGACAAGTACCTGCTGAAGATGTGCGAGAAAAACCGCCTGATCGAGCTGATGCGCGACTTTATTCTGTTCGACGGCGGCGTGAAAAAGCTGCCGCGCGTGCACCAGTATTTCGGCATCAAGGCGGCGCAACAGCATGTGCGCGAGCGCCGCGGCGGCATCATCTGGCATACCCAGGGCGCGGGAAAAAGCATCCTGATGGTGCTGCTGGCGAAATGGATCCTGGAGAATAATCCGCATGCCCGCGTGGCGATCGTGACCGACCGCGACGAGCTGGACAAGCAGATCGAGCGGGTGTTTGCCGATGCCGGCGAAACCATCCACCGCAGCGGCAGCGGCCGCGACTTGATGCGCCAGCTCGGCCAGGCGGCGCCGCGCCTGCTGTGCTCGCTGGTTCACAAGTTCGGCCGCAAGGGCGTGGATGATTTCGATGCCTTCATCAAGGAACTGGAAGCGCAACCAAGCAAAACAATCGGCGACGTGTTCGTTTTCGTGGACGAATGCCACCGCACGCAAAGCGGCAAGCTGCATAAGGTGATGAAGGCCATGATGCCGCATGCCGTGTTCATCGGCTTCACCGGCACGCCCCTGCTGAAAAAGGATAAACAAACCAGCCTGGAAGTGTTTGGCGACTATATCCACACGTACAAATTCAGCGAGGCGGTGGAAGACAAGGTCGTGCTCGATCTCTTGTACGAGGCAAGGGATATCAACCAGCGCCTGACTTCGCAGGAGAGCGTGGACGAGTGGTTCGACATCGTTTCGGCCGACCTGAACGACTGGCAAAAGGATGAGTTGCGCAAGCAGTGGGGCACGATGCAGGCGGTGCTGGGCTCCGAATCGCGCATGCGCAAGGTGGTGCAGGACATCATCCGCGATTTCCGCAAGCGCCCGCGCCTGAGCAATGGCCGCGGCAATGCGATCCTGGTGGCGTCCAGCATCTATGAAGCATGCAAGTACTTCAGCCTGTTCGAAAATTCGCCGTTCCGTGGCAAATGCGCGGTCGTCACCTCTTACAATCCGCAGGCGAAGGATGTGACGCTGGAAGAAACCGGCGCCAATACGGAAACCGACAAGCAATTCATCTACAACACCTATGGCGAACTGCTGCAAGGTGTCGATGCCAAACCCGGCATGACGAAAACCGAAACCTACGAGGAATGGGCGAAAAGCCTGTTCATCCGCGAACCGGCCAGCATGCAACTGCTGGTGGTGGTGGACAAGCTCCTGACCGGTTTCGATGCGCCGCCCTGCACCTACCTGTATATCGACAAGTCGATGCAGGACCATGGCCTGTTCCAGGCGATTTGCCGCACCAATCGGCTCGATGGCGACGACAAGGAATTCGGCTATATCGTCGATTACAAGGATTTGTTCACGAAGGTGGAAAACGCCATCGCGGTGTACACCTCGGAGCTGGACCATAGCGCGCCGGGAGCCGCGCCGGACGTGCTGCTGCAGGACCGCCTGAAAAAAGGCCGCGAACGCCTGGATGGCGCGCTCGAAGCGCTGAACCTGCTGTGCGAGCCGGTGGAGCCGCCGCGCACCGAACTCGAACACATGCATTATTTTTGCGGCAACACCGAGATCGCCGGCGACCTGGCCGCGCGCGAACCGCAGCGCACCGCCCTGTACAAGGGCACGGTGGCGCTGCTGCGTGCCTATGCCGCGATTGCCGAAGAACTGGAAGCGGCGGGATACGACACCGCCGGAATCGAGCGCATCCGCCAGCAGCGCGACCGCTACCTGGCCTTGCGCGAACTGATCCGCAAGGCCAGCGGCGAGACGCTCGATTTGAAGCCGTTTGAAGCCGACATGCGGCACCTGATCGACACTTATATCGAAGCCGATGAGCCGCGCAAGATTTCTCCGTTCGACCATATCGGCCTGCTGGAATTGATCGTCAAAACCGGCATTGCGGAGGCGATCGCCGCGCAACTGGGGAAAATAAAAAATAACAAGAATGCGGTGGCCGAAACCATCGAAAACAATGTCCGCAGCAAGATCATCAAGGAGCATTTGAACAATCCGGCGTATTACGAAAAAATGTCGGCGCTGCTGGACGAGATCATCGCGGCGCGCAAGGCAAAGGCGCTGGAATATGAAGCGTATTTGCAGCGTATCGCCGAGCTGGCGAAGAAAGTGTCGGTTGGCGTGGAAGACGGCACGCCGGACATCTTGAAACGCAGCGCGGCCTTGCGGGCGCTGTATGACAATTTGCAGGCGAACCATTCAAGCTTCCGGGGCGCGGCGCAGGAGCGCACGCCTTACGATGCCGGCCAGGATGGCTTGCTGGATCTGGCTTTACAGATCGATGAAACCGTCAAACGGACGCGGCCGGATGATTGGCGCGGCAATACGCCGCGCGAGAACACCATCAAGGCCGCCTTGTTGCCGCTCCTGGAAAACAACATCGAGGAAGTGGAACGCATCTTCGCCATCATCAAGGCGCAAAAGGAATACTGATGCCGGAATGGCTGAAGCTTGGCGATATCCGCGTGGAAGTGGTGTTCAAGGATATCAAGAATATCCACCTGAGCGTTTATCCGCCAAACGGCCGCGTGCGCATTGCGGCGCCTGCGCGCATGAACCTGGATACGCTGCGGGTCTTTGCCATTGCCAAGCTCGACTGGATCAGGCAGCAGCAAAAAAAACTGCGCGCGCAGGAGCGGGAAACGCCACGCGAATACCTGGATCGCGAAAGCCATTTTTTGTGGGGGAAACGTTATCTGCTGCAAGTGGAAGAAGCAGATGGCGCGCCGCAAATCGCGCTCAGGCACAGGAAAATGATTCTGCGGGTTCGTCCTGGAACCAGCGAAGAGGCGCGGGAAGATTTCGTTTCACAATGGTATCGGCAGCAATTGAAAGATGCGCTGCCGGGTCTGATCGCCAAGTGGGAAAAACGTATCGGCGTCACGTCAACACGCTTTTACGTGCAACGCATGAAAACCCGCTGGGGCAGTTGCAATCCCGATGCGGGCACGGTTCGCTTCAATAGCGAGCTGGCAAAAAAACCTTTGCAGTGCCTTGAGTACATCGTCGTGCACGAACTGACGCATTTGTTGGAACGGCGGCACAATGCCAGCTTTATTGCATTGATGGATGCGTACATGCCGCATTGGCGTCAGTACCGCACCATGCTGAATGCCTCGCCCCTCTCTCACGAGAGATGGGATCATTGAATACCCTAGGTTCACCACGAAATTCTGAGCAATCGCATGCACTGTCCGCGCCTCGCATTTCTCGCCATCCTCGTCATCCTCAGCGCCGCGCTCACCGCTTGTGCGCCAATGCAGATCGACACCACGCTGCCGGTGAGCCGCGCCGCCTCGCCCAACTTCGATGCGCGCCGGCCGAACTTGATCGTGATCCACCACACCACCGACAACACGCTGGAAGAAGCGCAGGCGACGCTGACTTCGCCGCAGCATGCGGTCAGCGCGCATTTTTTGATCGGGCGCGATGGCCGCATCGTGCAACTGGTGGCGGAAAGTGCGCGTGCGTGGCATGCCGGACTATCGTGGTGGGGCGGGCAGACCGATGTGAATTCGGCGTCGATCGGCATCGAGCTGGATAACAACGGCCATGAACCCTACGCCGCGCCGCAAATTACAGCGTTGTTGTCGCTGCTGGCCGATCTGCGCCAGCGCTATCGCATCCCGGCCGCGAATGTCATCGGCCACGCCGACGTGGCACCGGCGCGCAAGGTCGATCCGAGTGCGCTGTTTCCGTGGGATGTGTTGGCGCGGCAGGGCTTCGGCCTGTGGTGCGAACCACCGCTACCGCCCGCGCCGCCCGGCTTTGATCTGGCGCTGGGCCTGACCGCGCTCGGCTACGATCCGCGTGTGCCGGACGCGGCGCGGCGCGCGTTTCGCTTGCATTATGTGCGCGGCGCGGAGGTGACGGAGGAGGGGGAGAAGGCGTTGGCGGCTTGTTTGTTGCGGATGCGGGCGGCAGAACGGGATTAAGGGTCGCCCTCTTTGCAGCAAGTCAAATCAGTTCCAGTGCTCCACGCAAGAGAGAAGCCGTTTGTGGCAACCGGTTCTTTTCCAATGTGCCAATGTAATCGGCAGCCGACTTGGGCGGGTTCTTCAATCTGGCGCGGCTGGCCTTGATGGCGGCAAGCGCCTCCCAATCTCGCAATTCGATTTGATTGGCGATGAAATCATCCGGGTGCTGCGCTTCAATTTGATAGGGGGCGAGCGCTGCGTTCGGAAAATCCTTCAAATTGAAAGTCACGATGGCATCGGCATGGCCAGCGATGGCGGCAGCCAGAACATGACGGTCGTTCGCGTCCGGCAGTTCGAGTGCGGCGATAAGTCCTTTGTAATTTTCGACCAAGCAATCCGGCACGCTGCCATTCATCAGGCTGCTTGTTCGCGTTAGCTTGTCGCGATGGAGATCCGGTCGGTTGACGAGAATATTCCTGATCCATTCCTCGTGAATCTGTTCGGTCCAGCGTGCGTGATATAAACCAGCCTGAGCCAAGCTCAACAGGATGTCGCGCACCGGGGCTGGGTACAGTACGCAAGCATCGAGTATTGCCGTATAGCGCGCCGAACCTGACATCAGTAGCCCATGTCCAATTCCTGCGCTTGATCGACCAGTTCTTGCAAGGCGGATTCGGCTTTTTGCTGCATGGATTTCTGGAAGGCGATCAAGTCTTCAAACAAAATCCGTCGATGCCGGCCGACCTTGATGTGGTTGAGCTTTTTTTCTTCCAGTTGCTTGACCACAAAGGGGCGCGAGACATTTAGGTAATTCGCCGCTTCCTGGGTACTCAAGAGCATTTTTTGCGGAATGATTGAAATCGCCTGTCCCTGCGCCATCCGACCCAGGATTTCGGCAAACATGCGTAGTGCTTTTGGTGGAACTTCCAAGCTGGCTGATGCTGCACTTTGGTCGGTTTCATCAACCAGAATAATCTTGTGGGCGCGCGGATGATCCAGCGCCGCCATGATGCAGCGCTGCGCGACTTTTGCCATTTCGGCTTCCTGGTCACTTAAGATGGCTTCATTTACAGCGGACATATCATTTTCCTAAGCCATTGATTTATATAATTTTATTTATCTACCCCTAAGTGTCATTATAGATTTTATCCGAAATAAAGCAAATATTCGAAATAAAC
>JAFECY010000201.1 GCA_018241865.1 Pseudomonadota bacterium
ACGCAACCACCCGCGCAAGAAGAACAGCGCCTGACCGTCAGCTTGGCACCTGCGCCGACACAGCCGCTGTCGCAACCCATGCAACCTGCGCCGCCAAACAAGCCGACAACCGCCACGCCATCGCAAAAAAAAGCCGTACCGCCCGCCAAACGGAAGCAGTCTGCGCCCAAGCAACACCGCACACCGATTGCCGTTGCACGCAAAGAAACGTTACCGCCACCGCAGAAAATCAATCCGCCCCAAGCTGCTGCATCAGACGATTTTTCGGCGCGCATTGAAGCCGCCAGAAAACGTCGTGCCGAAGCGCAGATGCAAGCCGGCTCACCGCCTGCCACTCCTGCGGCGCAAGCAGACAACAGCATTGCGCTCGCCAACATTGCCAGTGCAGTCCGCGAAGGCCGGCGCGATCGCCAATCGGATGATGGCGGCGTGTTTCAGATCCGCTATCTCGGCTACCACGATGCGAGCTTTCTTTTCCGCGGCTGGAGTACCGCCGCCAATCGCGACCGCACTCGCCTGATCGAAGTCCAACAAGGCGCGAATGTCGATATTCAAACGGCGGTGGTAAAAAAGATGATCGACATCATTCGCGAAGAAAGAAGCGGCGACATTCTCTGGGAATCGCATCGCCTCGGTCGGCAACTGACCTTAAGCGCACGGCCGCGAGATGAGGCTCGCTTGCAGCAGTTCCTGTTGCAGGAATTTTTCCCCGGTTACGTACCGCGCAATGCAGCGGGATGAAAGCCGTAGATCAGCCGCAGCGATGCCACCTATTCCGCATCCGGCTGCCGATCCGGCGCAGCGCTGGCGAATGCATCTAACGCCAGGCAGGCATCGTTGATCCGCTGCACGGTCGGCAGCACGCTCAGATCACAATTGAGCCGCTTAGCGTTGAAGAATTGCGGCGCAAGACAGCAATCAGCCAAGGTCGGCGTATCGCCGTAACAAAATTTTCCGACACGCGCATCGCGGGACAAACGTGCTTCCAACCCTTCCAAACCAACTTGACACCAGTGACGATACCAATCGTCGCGTGCAGCGTCATCGACATGCAAGCTGTTTTTCAGATAACGCATAACCCGCAAATTGTTGAGAGGATGTATGTCGCACGCGATAGCGAGCGCTATGCTGCGCACATAGGCGCGGTCGATGGCATGAACGGGCAGTAGCGCCGGCGCGGGATACGTTTCTTCCAGGTACTCGATGATCGCCAGCGATTGCGTCAACGCGCCGGCTGCCTCATCCAGTAAAGTGGGAATCAGGGCATCGGCATTGAGCTGGCGGTATGCCGGCGCGAATTGCTCGCCACCACTCTTCAGCAGATGTACCGGCACAATGTCGTAATCCAACCGCTTCAGATTGAGTGCGATGCGCACGCGGTATGCGGCAGAGCTGCGGAAATAACTGTAGAGCTGCATGACGTCTCCCGGCCGACTGATGATGCGATAGATTATGCCACTACCGTCTGTAGAGGCTGACGCTCAGACTTCACCGAGATAGGCCGCCTTCACTCGCGGATCGTCCAACATCTGTCGAGCATCGCCGTTCATCGTCACCAGGCCGGATTCCATCACATAGGCGCGATGCGCGACCTGCAGCGCCAATCGGGCATTCTGCTCGACCAGCAAGATGGTGACACCTTGCGCCGAGATGTCGCGCACTACCTCGAAAATCTTTTCCACCATGATCGGCGCGAGTCCCATCGAAGGCTCATCCAGCAGTAACAGTGTCGGGTGGCTCATCAACGCGCGTGCCATCGCCAGCATCTGCTGTTCGCCACCAGAAAGCGTGCCGGCCAGTTGCGTAGCGCGTTCCTTCAGGCGCGGAAAGACGCCGAACCATTTGTCGATGTCGGCGGCGATGCCGTTTTTGTCCTTGCGGATATAAGCGCCCATCAACAGGTTTTCCCGGATCGTCATGCGGGCAAACACGCCGCGCCCTTCCGGCACCATCGCCAACCCGTTCTGCACCAGCTTGCAGGAATGCGCGCCTTTGATCGCCTGCCCTTGATACTGTATGCGGCCTTCGATCCGACATTCCGGTAAGGTGCCGGTGATGGCTTTCAAGGTGGTGGTCTTGCCGGCGCCGTTAGCGCCGATCAACGTTACCAATTCGCCCTGATTCACGTCGAGGTTGATACCCTTGACCGCCTGAATGCCACCATAGGCGACGCGCAGTCCCTCCACCTTGAGCACGGATACGACCATCAATGCGCGCCTCCGAGATAAGCCTCGATCACTGCCGGATGGCATTGCACTTCGGCCGGCGTGCCTTCGGCGATCGGCTTGCCGTAGTCGAGCACGGTGATGCGATCGCACAGCCCCATCACCAACTTGACGTCATGCTCGATCAACAGAATGGTTTTACCGCTTGCCCGAATTTTTTGCAGCAAGTCGCGCAGACAAAGTTTTTCGGTAGCGTTCATGCCGGCGGCCGGCTCGTCCAGCGCCAGCAATTGCGGATCGGTCGCCAGCGCGCGGGCGATCTCCAGCCGGCGTTGATCGCCATAGGAGAGATAACGTGCGGTGCGCTCGGCCAAATGGGCGATGCCGACGAAGTCCAACAGTTCCAACGCACGCTGGTGAATCGCCGCTTCTTCCTCGCGTGCGGCGCGATGACGCAACACCGCACCCAACACGCCTTGGCGGGTGCGCACGTGACGGCCGACCATCACGTTTTCCAGCGCACTCATGTCACCGAATAAGCGAATGTTCTGGAAAGTGCGAGCGATGCCGGCCTTAGCGACTTCATGCGGGGCCGAGGGCGAATACGGTTTGCCGGCCAGCGCGAACGTGCCGCCGTCGGGCTGGTACAGGCCGGTGATGACATTGAAGAAGGTGGTCTTGCCGGCGCCGTTGGGACCGATCAAGCCGTAGATCTGTCCCGGCGCGATGCGGATGCTGACATCGGACAGCGCCTGCAAGCCGCCGAAACGTTTGTGCACGTGCGCGATGTCGAGCATGGCCACGCTTTCCATCAAGCCGCCGCCACGTCAGTGGACTTGCCCGGCTGATCGATATCGGCATCGGGTCGATCTTCGTGACGCGGTGCCGGCCACAAACCGGAAGGTTTGTAGAGCATGATGCCGACCAGCGCCAAGCCGTAGAGAAGCTGGCGCAGAATTTCCGCTTCGATGACGATTTTTCCGAACAGGGCTTGCTGCAAGGGTTCGACACCATGTCGCAGCAGCTCCGGCAAAGCCGCCAGCAGGACACCGCCCAGAATCACGCCGGGGATATGTCCCATGCCACCCAGCACCACCATCGCCAGTACGGTGATCGACTCCATCAGCGAGAACGATTCCGGCGAAATGAAACCCTGAAAGGAAGCGAACATTGCGCCCGACACGCCGCCAAAAGAAGCGCCCATAGCAAACGCCAGCAGCTTCATGTTGCGGGTGTTAATGCCCATCGCCTTAGCAGCAATTTCGTCTTCGCGGATCGCCACCCAAGCGCGACCCAAGCGCGAATGCTGCAGACGCGACGAAACGAACACGATGACGATACACAAAAACAAAAATAGGAAATAATAGGCGTTCACCGATGGCATGGAAAAGCCGGCAAGATGCAAGGTCGAATTCGATCCATCCTCACCCGCCAGCGACACACCGAAAATGCGAATCGGATCGATCTGGTTGATGCCTTGCGGGCCGTTGGTGATGTTGACCGGCCCACTCAGATTGTTCATGAAGATGCGAATAATTTCGCCGAAACCGAGCGTGACGATGGCGAGGTAATCACCGCGCAATTTCAACGTCGGCGCACCGAGCAGCATGCCGAACACTGCCGTTAGCAGTGCGCCCAACGGCACGATGAGCCACACCGAGAGATGAATACCATTGGCGGCAATCTCAGGTCCGAAGAAAGCGATCAGGGAATTGCCAAGAGCAGGATATTGCTCGACCAGAGATTCCAGCACGGAGGCAAACTGTGGCGAGGCCAACAGACCGGTCATGTAAGCACCCAACGCATAAAAGGCGATGTAACCGAGATCGAGCAAACCAGCGAAGCCGACCACAATATTCAAGCCGAGCGCCAGCATGATGTAAAGCAGCGCGAAATCCATGATGCGCGCCCAAGAATTACCGAATTGGGAAGCGACAAAAGGAAAGGCGATAAGCACGATGCCGAGCAAGATATAACCAACAGCGGCTTTGCGTGGATTGGTTTGACAATCAAACAGGCCGCTCACTCTTTCCTCCTTACGCGCGATCCGCGACACGCTCACCCATCAGACCGGAAGGGCGTAGGGTCAGCACGATAATCAGTACGATGAAAGCAAACACATCTTGGTACTGGCTGCCAAAAAAATCACCGGTCCAGTCACCGATGTAGCCGGCTCCTAGGCTTTCGATCAAGCCGAGCAACAAGCCGCCGATCATCGCACCATAGATATTACCGATGCCGCCCAGCACGGCGGCGCAGAATGCCTTTAAGCCTGGAAGAAAACCCATAGCGAATTGTGCCGATGCGTAGTTCGCTCCCCACATCACGCCCGCCACCGCCGCCAACGCCGCGCCGACGGCGAAGGTGAACACGATCACGCGATTGGCATCGACGCCCATCAGCCCAGCTACGCGCGGATTTTCCGCGACAGCGCGCATGGCGCGACCCATGCGCGTTTTTTCCACCAGCAGAATCAGCACGATCATTGCCGTGAAAGCCAGCACCAGCAGCATGACCTGGGTTGGTGAAATCAACGCACCGCCAATGTGATAAGACTTGGCCGGCAGCACTTGCGGGAAGGGAATAGGGTTACGCCCCCAGATCATCATGGCAAAAGT
>JAFECY010000202.1 GCA_018241865.1 Pseudomonadota bacterium
GCCGCGTTCGGGCCGCGGCCGAGCACCTCTTTGGCCAGCTTTTCGATATCTGTCTTGGGGATGGTTCTGTTCATTCTCATGCGGGCCGTCCTTGCGAAGTTATACAAATGAACACTATAGATTGTAGTCCTAAAGTGTTCGTCCGTGCGTACATCTTGTCTTCTTATGGGAGCCAAGAATGATGTTACGAAAAGGGTTCGCCGCTGCGCTGCAATTCGCCCGAAAAAGCAAAGGATTGACCCAAGAAGACTTCTCGGATGTGTCCAGCCGCACTTATCTCAGCAGCCTGGAACGCGCGATCAAATCCCCCACCTTGGACAAGATCGACGAGTTGGCCTCCGTTCTTGGTCTGCACCCGGCGACGCTGGTGGTATTGGCCGCCATGCGCAACGAACGGAAGGATGTCGATCAAATCACCGACCGAATCAAAAAGGACATCGCGTCGTTAAAGCGAAGCTGAGTGAGGCAGTTCCCCTTTGTTCTGGCGACTTTCACACGTGAAAGTCGGTTGACGACTGATCCCGCGCCTCGGTAGGATGGATTGGTATGAAGCCCATCATTGCCCTGGATGCTGATGGCGTCCTGCTCGACTACCATCACGCCTATCGCCGCGCCTGGGCCAAGGCATTCGGCGAGTTGCCGGCCATCCGCGATTCGCAAGCCTACTGGCCAATCGACCGATGGGCGGTGCGGCGGCTCGAAGGAGACGAGCTGGCGACATTCCGAGCATGTTTTGATCATGATTACTGGTCGACAATCCCGGCGATTGCCGGCGCGGTCGACGCCTGCCATGCCTTGACCGCGGCGGGCTATGAATTGGTCTGCGTGAGCGCCATCGAAGCCGGTTTTCAAGAGGCGCGGTTGCAGAATCTGCGATGTTGCGGTTTCCCCATCGAGCGCGTGATTGCGACTGCCAATGCCGGCGCCGGCAGCAGCCCAAAGGCCGACGCGTTGCAAAAACTCCAGCCTGCGGCATTCGTGGATGACTTCCTGCCTTACCTATGGGGAATTCCAAAGCATATTCACGCCGCGCTCATCCTGCGCGAACCCAATGGCTCGCCGAACACGGGCGACGATTTGGCGTGGGCGCATTCTACGCATGCGGATCTCGCAAGTTTTGCCACGTGGTGGCTAACCCGATAGCAGGTGGCAAGCATGACTGCCATTACGCTCGAATCGGTCCTGACCTGCCCGCAATGTGGCCATGCACAGCAGGAAACCATGCCGACCGACGCTTGCCAGTTCTATTACGAATGCAAGAGCTGCAAAGCGCTTCTGCGCCCCAAGCCGGGCGATTGTTGCGTCTATTGCTCCTACGGCTCTGTGAAATGTCCACCGATCCAGGCGCAGCGCGGGTGCTGCGGATGATGCTTCGACAGCGGCAGTGCTGTCACGGCAATTCAGCTCGCCGTATTTTTAATGGAATGGGTATGCAGTTGAACGGCTACCCAATCTAGTATTTTTCAAAATGAGACGCGGCGTAGCTGTCTTCCCATTCGCATTTGGGGCATAGCCCAGCCTCTTCAACTTCAACCTGGGAATCAAGGTAGTCAGCCTGGCAGCTTTTACATGACGATACAGGTTCGCTGTGGCCGCAAAGCAGGCACATTTCCCCTTCTATGTCGAAAGTGTCGTTCCGGCATACCGGGCATTCCATTGTAGGGATTGCGCCTTCAATGGTTTCCAGCACATAGGCTCGTTGCGCCTCATAGAATTCAGCGTACTGATTCAGTCTTGTCCATTCCGGATCATTCAGCCGCCGATATGCCCAGTCAAGGTCAAGTTCATCATTTGAAAAGCGAAAGAGGAATGACAGGACATTGCCAATGATAAGTTTGGCTTCCGCTTCGTTGATTGAAAACTCGTAATGCTCGATCTCGTTCCGTTTCTCGCGGATGGTTTTTAGTGCGCTTTGGTCGGTCTCTGTGAATTCAATTTCACCAATTTTCTGAAGCCTTTTGAGCGCATCAGCAGCAGTGACGGTATAGGCCGTGGTGGATGGATATTTATCGACATCCGCCAAGACAAATGCCGGGTGAATTCTACGCAAACGTTCCTTGAAAAGCAGCTCAGCCACGTGAGATAAATCCAGGATCACGCGCTTATAAGCTCCCACGCTAGACGCCGTACTCATGGCGTTAATGTGTTCAATGGCATGCTCCAGGCTGTCCAGTGCATTCTCCACCAGGCTGAATTTATGCATTTGCGTTTTTACGGGGGGATCAATATGGAAGTTGCGCCTTTCAGTATAGCCGAGTCGTAAGAGTCGCAATCTCCCATATTTATGGGAGGTACATCATTTACGATTCCTCGTACACTACGGACCTGCCGGCATTGAATTGTCCTGGAGGTTTACTGTACGATGGCTTCAATTGTTGAACGCATCCTTATTTTGGCCAAGACCTACCCGTCTCCTAGCGCCAAGCATACGGAAACCTCTTGCGTCGCCGGCATCAACGAGGCCGGGCAGCCTCGGCGGCTCTATCCCGTGCCGTTTCGCCTGATTTCCGGCGACCAGCAATTCAAGAAGTGGCAATGGATCCGCGCTCGCATCGAAAAGTCGCCCGCCGATCACCGGCCGGAAAGCCACCGGATCTTTGTCGACACCATTGAATTAGAAGACGTCATGGGTCCGGAGAAGCAATGGGAAGCGCGTCGACCCTGGATGGCGAAACTGCCGTCATTCGATGACACCGATACGCTCGATGCCGCACGAGAGCAAGACAGCATCAGCCTGGCGCTCCTGCGCCCGCTGCGCCTGGTCAAGCTCGATATCACTCCTGCGGACAATCCCGACTGGACCGAAGAAGAGATGGCGAAGCTCCTGCAGGAACAAAATCAAGGCAACCTGTTCGACCAGGAAGAGGAACGCAAGCAGCTCAAGCTCTTGAAAAAGCTACCGTACGATTTTCATTACCATTATGCGTGCGCCACGCCCGATGGCGAGCAGATTTACAAGAACAAGATCGTCGACTGGGAAGTCGGCATGCTCTTCTGGAACTGCAAGAAAAGCCATGGCAGCGGTTGGGAAGTGCCGTTTCGCGCCAAACTTGAGGCTGATTTCCGAGAGAAGGATTTGATGTTCATGATGGGGAACATCCACCGATTCCAGCATCAATGGCTGATCATCAGCCTGATGTATCCGCCTAAGCGAACTCCAGTGGACGAGCGTCAGTCAGCGCTATTCTGAGCGCCGCCCTTTGCAAATGATGGACGGGTAAGTCATTCACTGCGTGCATGGCACTAGCCACCATAGAGCGATGGCAAAAGTTGTAGTCCGCCTCGTAGCATAGGAGCGCGCACGTTGTTGTCGTCGCCATGGCCGCCAGTTCGCCTACGACGTCATCTTGCTGTGCGAGGTAGTTTAAGAAATGCTGGGTATAGCGCGGCCAGTTTCCGTCTTGCCGGTACTGTTCTCGGATCGGTTTAGGGCATCCCAATTCCGGCACGTGCAAATATTCGAAACCGTTCAGGCGCAGTGTTTCACTCAAGATTGACTTGGAAAAGCCCGGCTTGCGCGATAGCGGAAGTTCACGGATATCGACGACGGTTTCGACATTGCCGGTACGCAGTAAGGCTAGAAAACCTTCCATATCCAAGCCTTCGTAACCGATGGTAAAGATGCTCATAGGGTGTTCCTTGTGATGGCGCAGTGTACTCGAATTTGCTTGGTTCCGGAGTACTGTTTCATCGGCGACTGCGCTGAATCGGGAGCATGCCGGGATAAGGCCAGAAATGACACATAAGCAAAAAAGTAATAAAAATGCGATTTTTTATGCGATTTCGTAATTTGCCAAGGACTTCAGTCATCGTCACCAGCATTTGCCCAGAGCTCGAAACCTTCCTTCATAGATATTCGCTTATTCATGCTATTCGGGAGTTCTTCAGCGCATGACTATCCCCAGCTCCATGAACCGAACTTTCGCATGCGAAAGCCTTCTCCCTCTTCCAGTCAAGCCTTGTGCTTGAACATGCCAACCTTGACTCTCTAGTCACTTCAGGCTTTTAAATTGCAGTATGGCGCCAATCCAACGCGCTGATCACGCTTGAGGAGAAAAATTTTGGCGAATGTCTGCAGCGGTGGTTTGGATATCGGTTTTACCGCACTCAATTATGCTCAGATTGGCGTTTTGGGCATCCTGCAAGGCATTACCGAACTGCTCCCCATTTCTTCGACCGCGCACATGCGTGTCATCCCTGCGCTGCTGGGATGGCCGGACCCAGGTTCCGCCTTTTCTGCGGCGATGCAAATGGCGGCGCTGGCTGCCGTAGTAAGCTACTTTTGGCGCGACATCGTTGCCGTGGTTTCCGGCAGCACCAACGCCGTCCTTCGGAGAGATTTTGATGATCAATGGTTTCGATTAGGAGTCGCCATTGTGTTGGCGACGATCCCGATCGGCATCGCCGGCATCGCTTTGTCTTCCATGCTGAATGCGTGCGCGTCGCCGTTACGCGGGTTGCAAGTGATCGGCATATCGTCGGTAGTGATGGCCGGCTTGCTCGCAGTTGCCGAAGTCACTTGCCGCCATCAGCGCACTGTCGACCAAATGCGGCTCAAGGATGCGCTTATCGTCGGCCTCGCGCAGATCGGCGCCTTGATTCCCGGCGTGTCGCGTTCCGGCTCGACATTGACCGCTGCATTGTTTCTGAATTTCCGCCGTGAAGAAGCCGCGCGATTTTCGTTTCTGCTTGGCTTGCCGGCGATTGCCTTGGCCGGATTGAAGGAACTCTGGATTCTTTACCATGCGCACATTCCTGCCGAGGCATGGTCGATGCTGGCATTTGGCTTGATCGTCGCCAGTGGATCGGCGTTTGTTGCCATCTGGGGCTTGATGCGCTTCCTGGAGCGGTTCTCTACTTGGGTATTCGTTTTTTATCGGGCCGCATTGGGACTGTTTCTGATCGCTGCCGTTTCCACAGGTTTTCTACACTAATGAAGACGACGGCTCACGATACTAAGACGATGTACTGATCGAGCAATCAGACTGGCAAGGGCCGGCATGGGTCAACCCTTGCAAAATGCCGCAGTCCTTCACGGCATGTTCGTCTTGGCACCGGCTGCGTAATGCCTTCAGCTGCTGCTGCAGCACCTTGAGTTCCGTAATGCGCTGGCTTACGCGCTTGATTTGTTGATCCAGCATGACATTAACTTCGCTGCAGTTTTCATTGGGGGCATCGCGCCACTGCAGCAAGGTTCGCACGTCATCGAGTGTCATATTCAGCGAGCGGCAGTGCCGGATGAACTGCAAACGCTCAACATGGGCATCACCATACAAACGGTAATTTCCCTGCGACCGCGCTGGCGCCGGCAATAGTCCTTCCTGTTCATAAAACCGGATCGTCTCCACTTGACAACCTGTGCATCTAGACAAATCCCCGATTTTCAATACGGTTTGCATAACGCCCCTTCCACCACTTTCGACGAATACTTGACTCTATAGTAGCTATAGGGTCTTTAATGTGCAATGAGAAAAATCATTGCAGGAGATGGGCATGAGTTGCTGTGACCAAAAAAGTTGTTCTACCGATAAAGCTGCGGCGACATTGGTAAAGGCGGCCGCCAGCCCGGGAGTGGCAGAAGCAGTATTCCGGATTCAGAAAATGGATTGTCCC
>JAFECY010000203.1 GCA_018241865.1 Pseudomonadota bacterium
GGCTTGATCGTTTCCACGCCGACCGGTTCCACGGCGTATTCGCTGTCGGCCGGCGGCCCGCTGCTGCATCCGAATTTGGGCGGCATCGTGATGGTGCCGATCGCGCCGCATGCCTTGTCGAATCGGCCGATCGTGCTGCCCGATACCAGCGAGATCGTGATCGAGGTCGTCAACGGCCGTGACATCAGCGTCAATTTCGACATGCAATCGTTTGCCAGTCTGCAGCACCACGACCGGATTATCATTCGCCGCTCACGCCATGCGATTACCTTTTTGCATCCGTTCGGCTGGAGTTATTACGATACCTTGCGCGAGAAGCTGCACTGGAACGAATATCCCTCGGCGGAAGGCCAGTTAAAATAAGCCGCTTCCGGCCTTTTTCTTTTCCCATGCTGCGTTCCCTTTCCATCCGCGACTTTGTCATAGTCGATGCCATCGACCTCGAATTGGCTGCCGGTTTCACCGTCTTCACCGGCGAAACCGGCGCTGGCAAGTCGATCCTGATCGACGCTTTGACCTTGGCGCTAGGCGGGCGCGGCGACGCTAGCGTGGTGCGCGAAGGTGCTGCTAAAGCCGATGTCACGGCTGAATTTGCGTTGGGTAGCGAAGCGGCTGCTTGGCTTGTCGCCAACGAATTTCAGAACGAGGAAGATGCGGTGCTGCTGCGCCGCGTGATCGACAATGCCGGCCGCTCGAAAGCGTTCATCAACGGTGTGGCAGCAACGGCGACGCAAGTGCGCGAATTGGGCGAACTGCTGGTCGATATTCACGGTCAGCATGCACATCAATCCTTGCTGCGTACCGACGCCCAGCGCGTTTTACTCGACAGTCAGGCCGGTTTGCTGAACGAGGCGAAAGCGGTATCGGCTGCCTACAAAGTCTGGCGCGCATTGGCGAAACAGCGCGAGGAATTTGAAGCCAATGCCAAGAACGTATTGCTGGAACGCGAACGGCTCGAATGGCAAGTCGCCGAACTGGAAAAACTCGCACCCAAGCCGGGCGAATGGCATGAAGTCAATCAGGAACACAGCCGCCTGTCGCATGCCGCCGCGCTGATTGCGGGCGCACAGGAAACCTTGCAGGCGATTTCAGAATCGGACGACCATCCGATGCTGAAACAATTGTCTGCGCTGAATCAAAAGCTGGGCAAGCTGGCTGACATCGATGCAGCTTTGAAGCCAGTGCTGGACGTGCTGCAACCGGCGCAAATTCAGTTGCAGGAAGCGGTGTATGCCTTGAACGACTACCTCGGCCGCATTGAACTCGACCCGGCGCGCTTGCGTGAAGTCGAGCAGCGGGTTGGCGATTTGCATGCGACGGCGCGCAAGTTTCATGTCGAGCCGGACGACTTGTCGCGTGAATTCGAGAATCTGTCGGCGCAACTGCGGCAACTGGCCGACGCCAGCGATTTGGACGCCTTGCGTGCGCAGGAAGAAAAGCTGAAAGCGGTTTACATGACCGAAGCGCAAAAGCTGTCGAAGGCGCGCGCCAAGGCGGCCAAGACGCTGGGCGCGGCAGTCAGCGCCGCGATGCAGGATTTGAGCATGGCCGGCGGTCGTTTCGAGGTGGCACTGCAGTCTTGTGAGCCCGCTGCACATGGTCTGGAACAAGTTGAATTTTTAGTGGCCGGTCATGCCGGCACGCAGCCGCGGCCGTTGGCGAAAGTTGCTTCCGGCGGCGAGCTGGCGCGCATTTCGTTGGCGATTTCGGTGATTGCATCCAGCGCCACCGCGACCCCGACGTTGATTTTCGATGAGGTGGATTCCGGTATCGGCGGCGGCGTCGCCGAAGTGGTCGGCCGCTTGCTGCGTCGTCTCGGCGATGATCGACAAGTGTTGTGCGTGACGCACTTGCCGCAAGTCGCCAGCCAAGCCAATCAGCATTTCCAGGTGAGTAAGCAAAGCATCGCCGGCAAAACCATTTCCAGCATCGATCCACTTGACTCCAAAGAACGCGTCGAAGAAATTGCCCGCATGTTGGGCGGACTGGAAATCACCGCCACCACCCGCAAGCACGCGCGCGAATTGTTGGCGCTGTAATCGAAGAACCCGCCCATGTCCTTCCGCAAAGAACCCGCACATCGTCACGACCAGCCGGAACAGACTGCCGTGCTGTTGGTCAATCTCGGTACGCCCGCTGCGCCTACGCCGAAGGCAGTGCGTGCTTATTTGAAAGAATTTCTGTCTGATCCGCGCGTGGTGGAAATCCCCCGCGCCTTATGGTGGCTGATCCTGCACGGCTTGATTTTGCCGCTGCGTTCGTCGAAATCCGCCGCCAAGTATGCGGCGATTTGGAGCAAGGAAGGCTCGCCGCTGCAGGTACATACCGAAAAACAGACGAATCTGTTGCGCGGCTATCTCGGCGAGCGTGGTCATCGGCTGCGCGTCGCCTACGCCATGCGCTACGGCAGCCCGTCTTTGCCGGACGTGCTGGAACAACTGCAACAGGAAAACTGCACGCGCATTTTGGTGTTGCCCCTGTATCCGCAGTATTCCGGCACCACCACCGCTTCGGTGTACGACGCTGTGTTTGCCCACTATGCTCGGCAGCGCAATGTGCCTGAGTTGCGCTTGGTCAGGCATTACCACGACGATGCAGCCTATATCGATGCACTGAAACAGTCGGTGCTTGCTTACTGGCAGACGTATGGTCGGCCGGATAAATTGCTGATGAGTTTTCATGGCGTGCCGAAGCGCACGCTGGAGCTAGGCGACCCTTATCATTGCGAATGCCACAAAACTGCACGCCTACTGGCGATTCAGCTTGGCTTGCGGCCGGAGCAATACGCGGTGAGTTTTCAATCGCGTTTCGGCAAGGCCGAGTGGCTGCAGCCTTATGCCGCACCGACGCTACAGACGCTGGCGCGAGAAGGGGTGAAGCGGGTCGATGTGGTCTGCCCCGGTTTTGCCGCCGATTGCTTGGAGACGCTGGAAGAAATCGGACTGGAAGCGCGCCAAGCTTTTCTGACTGCGGGAGGTGGGGAATTTCATTTGATTCCCTGCCTGAATGAAAATGCGGCCGGTGTGCATGCCTTGGCTGATATCGCCGAGCGCCACATAACCGGTTGGCCGACCACGATTGCCGACCGGCAAGAGCGTGAGCGGGAAGCGGAATACTCGCTGGCGCGCGCGCGGGAGTTGGGTGCCCGGCGTTAGTAGTTAGTATCGTGTGGCGCGAAGGCGCATCAAAACCACGCGCCGATACGGGCGGCTATGCCGACTTGTGCATCGCAAATCCACGCCGCCGCCAACAAAGCGTAGGTGAGGATGGATGCGGAAACGAGTGAGAGTTTCATGATGTTTTCCTCGCCGTAGCGATCTTCCATTCTTCCAGAGAGTACGGTTTCATCTTACTGAACCCCCGCGTCTGCCCAAACCGGATTTTGGTAAATTTTGTAACAAAATTTGTGCGTGGACGGGGCGATGCGCCCTCTTGAAAGCAAGTCGTGTGCCCCCACATGCCGGAATAGCGCGCAGGAGTGCGCAGCCAAGCCATTGAATGTTGGAGATTTTTTGATGCAAGACCAAGAAAAGAACAGCGAGCAAGCCGAGGTATCGGCCGTGGAAAATCCGGCGATCGATACGGCAGGATCGAACGAGCCGGCGCAGCCTGTTTCCGCCGAGGCAGTGTGGGTGGAAAAATTGGCCAGCGCCGAAGCCAAGGCGGCCGAACTGCAGGACGCTTATTTGCGTGCCAAAGCCGAAGGGGAAAATGTCCGCCGCCGGGCGCAGGAAGATATTGCCAAGGCGCACAAGTTTGCCATCGAAGGTTTCGCCGAAGCACTGGTGCCGGTGCGCGATAGCTTGGAAATGGCATTGAAGCTTGAATCGCCTTCGACCGAATCCTTGAAAGAGGGCGTCGAGATGACCTTGAAGCAGTTGAATGCCGCTTTTGAAAAAGGCCGCTTACTGGAAGTGAATCCGCAAGCTGGCGATAAACTCGATCCGATGAAACACCAGGCGATTTCGATGGTGCCGGCCGAACAGGAAGCCAATACCATCGTCCACGTTATGCAAAAAGGCTACACGATAGCCGACCGCCTGCTGCGTCCGGCGCTGGTGACGGTGGCGCAAGAAAAATAGCCGTCATCGCCGCTTGAAACGGCGCGCTTATTCCACATATTCAAAACAACAAAATCCCACTTAAAGGAACATAGTCATGGGCAAAATCATCGGTATCGACCTCGGCACCACCAATTCCTGCGTTTCCATCATGGAAGGCGGCCAGCCCAAGGTGATCGAAAACTCCGAAGGCGCGCGCACCACGCCGTCGATCATCGCTTATCAAGAAGATGGCGAAATCCTGATCGGCGCGCCGGCCAAGCGCCAAGCTGTGACGAATCCGAAGAACACCCTGTACGCCGTCAAGCGCCTGATCGGTCGCAAGTTCGAGGAAAAAGAAGTGCAAAAGGACATCGGCCTGATGCCCTACCAAATCAGCAAGGCCGACAACGGCGATGCTTGGGTGACTGTGCGCGACAAAAAACTTGCGCCGCCACAAATTTCCGCCGAAGTGCTGCGCAAGATGAAAAAGACCGCCGAAGACTATCTCGGCGAAGAAGTCACCGAAGCGGTCATCACCGTACCGGCTTACTTCAACGATGCCCAGCGCCAGGCGACCAAGGATGCCGGCCGCATTGCCGGTCTGGATGTGAAACGCATCATCAACGAACCGACCGCGGCTGCGTTGGCATTCGGCCTCGACAAAAATGAAAAGGGCGATCGCAAAATCGCCGTGTACGACCTCGGCGGCGGCACCTTCGATATTTCCATCATCGAGATCGCCGATGTCGATGGCGAAAAACAATTTGAAGTGCTGTCCACCAATGGCGACACCTTCCTCGGGGGCGAAGATTTCGATCAGCGCTTGATCGACTACATCATCGACGAATTCAAGAAAATCAACGGCCTCGATTTGGGCAAAGATGCGATCGCTTTGCAGCGCATCAAGGCATCGGCCGAGCGCGCCAAGATCGAACTGTCGTCGTCGCAGCAAACCGAAGTCAACGAACCCTATATCGCTATGGTCAATGGCGCGCCGGTGCACTTGAACCTGAAAATCACGCGCGCCAAACTGGAATCGCTGGTGGAGGAATTGGTTGCCAAGACCATCGTTCCGCTCAGCACGGCTATCAAGGATGCCGGCGTGAAGGTGTCTGACATCGACGACATCATCTTGGTCGGCGGCCAGACCCGCATGCCGATGGTGCAGGAAAAGGTGAAGGAATTTTTCGGCAAAGATCCGCGTAAGGACGTCAACCCGGATGAGGCCGTCGCTGTCGGCGCTGCGATTCAGGGCGCGGTGCTGTCGGGCGACCGCAAGGACTTGCTGCTGCTGGACGTGACGCCGCTGTCGCTGGGTATCGAAACCTTGGGTGGCGTGATGACCAAGATGATTCAGAAAAACACCACCATCCCGACCAAGTTCAGTCAGGTGTTCTCGACTGCCGACGACAATCAGCCGGCCGTGACCATCAAGGTGTATCAAGGCGAGCGTGAAATGGCGACTGGCAACAAGGCGCTGGGCGAATTCAATCTGGAAGGCATCCCGCCGGCCGCGCGTGGCACGCCGCAGATCGAAGTCACCTTCGACATCGACGCCAACGGCATTCTGCACGTCGGCGCGAAAGACAAGGCAACCGGCAAGGAAAACAAAATCACCATCAAGGCCAACTCCGGTTTGACCGAGGAAGAAATCCAGAAGATGGTGCGCGATGCCGAAGCCAATGCCGAAGAAGACAAGCGCTTGAAAGAACTGGCCGAAACTCACAATCAGGGTGACGCGCTGGTGCACTCGACCCGCAAGGCGGTGACCGAATACGGTGATAAGTTGGACGCCGCCGAGAAAGAAAAAATCGAGGCAGCGATCAAGGAATTGGAAGAAAGTTTGAAGGGCAACGACAAGGCCGCGATCGACGCGAAAGTGGCGGCGCTGTCGGCAGCAGCGCAAAAGCTTGGCGAAGCGATGTATGCCGACGCCCAAGCACAACAAGCTGCGGCCGGTGCTGCTGCAGGCGGTGCGGGAGCGGCCGGTGCATCCGAAGCCAAGCCGGCCGAAGAAGATGTGGTCGATGCCGATTTCAAGGAAGTCAAAGACAAGTAAGAAGTCTATTTTTGAACCATCGCGAACACGGCGAACACGGCGAACACGGCGAAATCCAGAACGAATGGTTTTCGCCGTGTTCGCCGTGCGCGCCGTGGTAAATACGTATGTAAGCAGACCGGAATAAGCAGGCCGGAATAAAAGAAAGCGCCGACACATGGCAAGCAAGCGTGATTTTTACGAAATACTGGGCGTAGCCAAGAACGCTTCTGATGACGACATCAAGAAGGCGTATCGCAAGCTCGCCATGAAATACCACCCGGATCGCAACCCGGATAGCAAGGGCGCGGAAGAGAAGTTCAAGGAGGCCAAGGAAGCCTACGAGATGCTGTCCGACCCGGAAAAACGCGAGGCCTACGATCGTTATGGTCATGCCGGGGTCGATCCCAATATGGGCGGGGGCGGTGGATTCGGCGGTGGTGGCGCGGGCGGGTTTGCCGATGCCTTCGGCGATATTTTCGGCGACATTTTCGGCGGCGGTGGCGGGCGTAGTCGCAACAGCGGACCGCAAGTTTATCGCGGCGCGGATTTGCGCTACAACCTCGACATCACGTTAGAACAAGCGGCGCATGGTTTTGATACCACCATCCGCGTGCCGAGCTGGGATGCGTGCGAAACCTGTCACGGCAGCGGCGCCAAGCCCGGCACGCAGCCGACTACCTGCAGCACCTGCGGTGGTCATGGTCAGGTACGCATGCAGCAAGGATTTTTCTCCATTCAGCAGACTTGCCCTAAATGTCACGGTACCGGCAAGATGATTGCCGACCCCTGCGCGACCTGCAGCGGTGTGGGGCGCATCAAACGCAACAAGACGCTGGAAGTGAAAATTCCGGCCGGCATCGACGACGGCATGCGGATTCGTTCCAGCGGTAATGGCGAGCCCGGCATGAACGGCGGGCCGCCGGGCGATCTGTATGTCGAAATCCACATCAAGCCGCACACGGTGTTTCAGCGCGAAGGCGACGACCTGCATTGCGAAATTCCGATTTCCTATGCCAAGGCTGGTCTCGGCGGTGAGATTGAAGTGCCGACGTTGAATGGCAAGGCGTCGTTTGCGTTGCCGGAGGGGACCCAGACCGGCAAGACTTTCCGCTTGCGCGGCAAGGGCATCAAGGGCGTGCGCTCGGGTTTCCCCGGCGATCTGTTCTGCCACGTGGTGATCGAGACGCCGGTCAAGCTGACCGACAAGCAAAAAGAACTGTTGCGTGAATTCGAGCGGCTGACTGTCGAGGGTGGCGCGCGGCATAGTCCGAATGCCAAATCTTGGAAAGACAAGGTCAAGAGTTTCTTCGAGTAAGCCTGCATCCCCATAAAAAACGCCGACTATATGTCGGCGTTTTTTTATAGGCGTTCGACGGGAATCAGAAACCAGCAAGGATGGCTTGCTCTTCTGGGAAGATGTCTTCGATCGGTCGCGGTCGATCGAAGTAATAGCCTTGCGCATAGTTGATGCCGATCTGTTTCAACAAGGCCAGCGTTTTGTCATCTTCGACCCATTCGGCAATGGTTTTGATGCCCATGACGTGACCGATGTTGTGGATGGCGTTGACCATCGCGGCGTCGATCGGATCTTGCGCCATGTCGCGCACGAAGCTGCCGTCGATTTTCAGGTAATCGACCGGCAGGTTCTTCAGGTAGCCGAAGGAAGACAGGCCGCTGCCGAAATCGTCAAGCGAGAAGCGGCAGCCCATTTCCTTTAACGCGCGGATCAGCGTGATCGCGTGATTCAAATTGGCAATGGCGGCAGTCTCGGTTACCTCGAAGCAGATGGCGCGCGGATCGACCGGCCATAGCGCAAACTGCTTTTTGAGAAATTCCAAAAAGAGCGGATCGCCCAGTGTGTCGCCTGACAGATTGAGCGAGAGCGTCACCGGTTTACTGTGGCTGCCGTGGGCGATGCGTCGGCCGTATTCGGCGAAGGTCATGGCGATGACTTTACGGTCGAGCGTGCGCATCAAGTTGTAGCGCTCGGCGGCCGGAATGAAGGACATCGGCGGGATGATGTTGCCATCTTGATCGAGCATGCGGAGCAAGACTTCGTAATGCACCTCCGCTTCGTTTTGTTGAATCGGCGTGATCGGCTGGCAGTACAGACGCAGACGATTTTCTTCGATGGCGCTGTTGATGCGCGTGACCCACAACATTTCACCGCGCCGTTGTGACAGCTCGCGTGCGTTCGGGCTGGCCTGCACTTGGTTGCGGCCGCGATCCTTGGCGGCGTAGCAAGCGGCATCGGCCACGCCCATGATGTCGGCATTGTCTTCGCGGGTGCCAACAATCGGCACGACGCCGATGGAGGCGGCGACGGCGAAGTGCTTGTTTTGCCAAGTGAAACGGAATTCCTCCACTGTCGTGCGCAGATTTTCTGCGACTTCCATCGCTTTTTCCGGCGGGCAGTCGGTCAGCAATACGCCGAATTCGTCGCCACCCAAGCGGGCGATGGTGTCGCTGCCGCGTATGCGTTGGTTCAACATGGCGCTCAATTGACGCAGCAATTCGTCGCCGGCGACGTGGCCGCAAGTATCGTTGACGATCTTGAACTGGTCGAGATCCATGTACAGCAGCGCATGGTGGCGTTCGCTGTTGTGTGCGTTTTCGATGAGCTCGTTCAGGCGGCGCTCGAACTCGCGTCGGTTGACCAGTGCGGTCAGGGCGTCGTGGCTGGCCTGCCAAGAAAGCTGGCGCGCCATGTTGTGCGAGGCGCTGACATCGCGGAACACCAGCACCGCACCGATGATCTCGCCTTCGCGGCTGGCGATCGGCGCGGCCGAATGTTCGATCGGGAAGCGCACGCCGTGGCGCGACACCAGCACGGCGTTGCCGCGCACGTCGCCTTGGCAAGAGCCGAGCACTTGCTCGATAGGATTGACGATGGCTTCGCCGCTGGTTTCGTCGATGCCGTGGAAGATGCTGGCGAGGGAATGGTTCCAAGCTTCCGCTGAAGACCAGCCGAGCAATTTTTCCGCCACCGGGTTGAGGTAATCGATGTTGCCGGCGATGTCGGTGGTGACCACGGCGTCGGCAATGGAAGCCAGCGTGACTTGGGCGCGTTCCTGTTCTTGAGACAGCGCTTCCTCCGCGCGCTTTTGACGCGTGATGTCGCGCGTGACAGCGATCTCGCCGATGTGACGGTTGTGTTCATCGTAGAGTGGCGAGACGCTCAGCGACACATCGAGGATGACGCCGTTACGGGCGACGCGCTGGGACTCGAAGGTTTGCGAGCCGGCGCTGCGGATGCGCTGCAAGATGTCGTCGTGTTCGTGGCCGTCCTGCGGATGCAATTTGGCGGTCGAGTTGCCCAGCATTTCCGTTGCCGAGTAACCGTACAGCACTTCGGCGGCGGAGTTCCAGCTCGTCACCATGCCGTTTAAGTCCTTGGTGATGATCGGCACGTTCGATTGTTCGACGATGATGGCGAGTAGGCGGTTGCGGGCGTCGTTGGCGCGCAGCGAGCCGAACAGTTGTTCGATGTTGCCGGCCATGTTGTTGAAAGCTTGGATGCACGCTTGCATTTCCGGCGGGCCGCTGGGGGCGATGCGTAAGGTATGGTTGCCTTGGCCGAACTGGCCGGCGGCGAGTTTCAGCGTTCGCAGCGGCCGCAGGCCGTTGGCGACGATCAGCGTCAACAGTAGGAATAGCATTCCGATGCCGCCGACGAGGATGATTGTCTGCCGGCGCATGACTTGCCAAATGCGATTGACAGTCGGCGTCGTACTCAGCCACACCTGCACCTTGCCATAGGATTCGCCGCCGACTGTGATGTCGCGCGATTGCGTGAATTCGGGCAACGCCAGCCAGCGCACGAACCAAGCCGGTGCAGTCAGTGTGTCATCGACGCTGGTGCTTTGCAGGCGATGATTGCCGCGATCGGCCCAGACGATGCGATCCACCACCGGTTGTTGTGCCCGCACCGACAGCAGGCGCTGGATTTGTGCGTAGTCGCCAGTGACCGCTGGTTCGGCGATGGCCGGCGTCAGGAATTCCAGTTCGTTGAGTAGAATTTGCTGCAGATCGGTGCGGCGCGCTTCGACCTCATTGCGCAGCGACACGTTGAAGTAAGCCACACCGGTCAGCAGCAAGGCTGTTCCTGTCACCAGCATCACGCGTGTTGTCAGACCGAGTTTTTGCCAAGGTGAATGCTGGAATAATCTGAATGTCATGGGCGCATCTCCTGCTGCGTCAAGCCGTTACGATACAAGCGGCGCGTGCTGTCGTAATCGTTTTGATCGGCGATTACGAAACCGTAGGGTGCGCCGGCGCCGATCAGTGCCGCCGATTGCGTGAGGATACGCAGGCCATCCGGGTCGCGCGCCATGTTGATGAACGCATCGCGCACCGCATCACGCTGAGCCGGCGTCACACGCGGATGCGCCGACAGCGGAATGCTCGGATAGTCTTCCGAACTCCACAGCACCCGATAAGTAAATTTTTCGCGCGTGGTGAAATTCCGCCCGACCTCGGCATTGATGCCAACCGCCTGCACTCGGCCGGAAGCGAGCTGACCCAGCGCGCCTTCTTGGTTGGCTGCAAATTGCGGCACAACCCGAATACCGGCGCGCAGCAAAGCATCCATCGGCACACGATAACCGGCGAACGCCATAGCCGAAGGGAAGGCCACGGTCTTGCCCTGCAGATCGGTGACGGATTGCAGCGGTGAATTGGCCGCTACGACCAGTTGGCCGCGCAAAACGGAACCCAGCGGTCGAGCGAACACCGTATAGCCGACGGCTGCACTTTCGGCGGTGAAATTATGATTGGAGTAAAGAAAATCGAATTCGCCGCGACTTACCATCGCGGCATGTTCGCCACCGCTGCGGGCTAGCTTGAGCTGCAAAGGTACGCCGCTGATGCGGCTGACATAGCGCAAAATCGGATTCCAGTACTGCGCCGTCAAAACGGGACTACGCTGACTGACCACGCCGAATGACAAGGCCGTCGGCTGCGCTAACGCTGCCGCGCCGGTCAGAGCCGAGCAAAGAAAAGCCAGAAAGATACCGATCGATCGCGATTGCAATTCTTCTTCCTTCCCTTGCCGCTGGAGAACGGCAACAGCATATTAAAGCTGATTGTTAAATAAATCGCCACTTTAATTTATCGTTTGCCAATAAGCAACTTTATTGGGGATTTTTGATGCAGGCAGGGCTGGAGTATCATCTACCGGTTCCCACAGAATGAAAGTATCTATGACGATCAAGCAATCAGACCAACTCGAATCTCTCTTCCATAACAACCGCGCTTGGGCCGAATCGCTGGTACAGCGCGATCCCGAATTTTTCAAAAAGCTCGAATCGCAGCAATCCCCCGAATACCTGTGGATCGGCTGTTCCGACAGCCGGGTGCCGGCCAACGAAATCGTCGATCTGCTGCCGGGCGAACTGTTCGTCCACCGCAACATCGCCAACGTGGTGGTGCATACCGACCTCAACTGCCTGTCGGTGCTGCAGTTCGCCATCGACGTCCTCGGCGTCAAGCACGTGATCGTGTGCGGCCACTACGGCTGCTCCGGCGTCCACGCCGCCATGGTCGGCCGCCGCGTCGGCCTAGCCGACAACTGGCTGCGCCACGTGCAGGACGTGCACCAGAAACACGAGCGTTACCTCGGCGATGTCTTGCCGACCAAGGAAAAGACGGACCGCCTGTGCGAGCTGAACGTGATCGAGCAGGTGATCAACGTCTGCCATACCACCATCGTCCGGGATGCCTGGGAGCGTGGCCAGCAACTGACCATTCACAGCTGGATCTATGGGCTAAAGGATGGCTTGCTGAGCGACCTGGGCGTGACCGTCAGCGGGCCGGAGGAATTGGCGGAAAGGCTGGAGGCGAGTTTTGCGCGGTATGAGGATTATTTGCCGACGTGAGGCGAGGCTGGTGTAATGGGAATGTCGCCATATTCCAGATTTTTGCATGATGCCATCACGATTGCGCCAATTATTGGCTCAAGTGAGCTGAAATATGGCGCATGAATAAAATCGGCGAAGTACTATTCTCAAAGGCCACAACACGCAGACATCGCGAAAATGACTAAACCGCTCTCACCAGACACTGTACCTGCCGATCCGTCGAAATGGTCTGAATCGAGCCAGCAGTCTGTGTCTGCGGCATGGACAACCGAGTACACGTCCTTACGTTACAAATGCTGGCGTTGTGGGGAATCCTCAGTTTTTTCGGCTGAGGAGCAGCGCTACACGTACGAGGTCAAGAAAGCCAACATCAATCAGCAAC
>JAFECY010000204.1 GCA_018241865.1 Pseudomonadota bacterium
GTTGCCGGACATATGCATATGAATGAGACCTCTCGCATGCTGAAAACAAGCCACGCCATGGATACCGTCAAGAGCCGCAATTCCAGCATGGCGGATGTCACTTCCGATACTATGCAGGGCAGTCCGGCAAGCGGCAGCGATGCCGGCACGTGCCCTCTTCCTGTCTCTCCCCTGTTCAAAGCGAATAAAAAATTGGCGACTTCAGATCCACAACAATTGAAAATCTGGCTGGCTGCCGTGGCAAAACAAGACCGGCAAGCCTTCCGGCTGTTGTATGAAGCGACCGCGCCGAAACTGTTTGGCTATGCGCTGCGTATATTGACCAAGCGCGAGATTGCCGAGGAAGCCTTGCAAGAGAGTTTTGTCAGCATCTGGAACAACGCTGTCGGCTATCACGCCAGTCTGGCGGCGCCCATGACGTGGATGACGACCATCGTGCGCAACAAGGCATTCGACATCTTGCGGCGCACGGATCATCCGGTCGAGATCGATGCAGACAGCTACAAGGAAGGCGGCATGCAGGAAATGATGGAAGCCATGGAAAGCAGCGGACCCAACCCGAGCGACATGCTGCAGCTCAGCCAGAATGCGGCGGCGCTGGCGAATTGTTTCGTGCGGCTCGACGGCTTGCACCGGCAGGCAATTGCCATGGCGTTTTATCATGACTTGTCGCATTCGGAAGTGGCTGAACAGATGCACTTGCCGATCGGTACCATCAAGACCTGGATACGTCGGGGGCTGGAAAAACTACGCCTGTGCCTTGGCAAGCTGGAGGGCGCATGAATATCCAACACAACGAAACCTTGCGCGAAAAACTGGCGTCGGAATATGTGCTCGGCACCTTGAAAGACGGCGCGCGCCGCCGATTCGAGTCTTGGCTCAATGGCGATGCCGCCCTGAGAAGAGCGGTCGCCGAATGGCAAGACCGTCTGTATCCGCTGGCAGAGCTGGCGCCTGCGGCCATACCGTCTGCGCAGGTATGGCGCGCGATTGAAAAACGGCTGAACCAGCAAGAAACAATGCAACAACCGCGCTGGAGGGAACGCCTGGATTTCTGGCGTTACCTTGGCATGGCATCGAGCGCCGTGGCTGCCCTGCTGCTGGTCGTGCTGCTGGTGCGTCAACCGCAAGGCGACATTGCTGCGGCAAGCTATGTCGCTGTTCTTTCAGATAACAATGCCCAGACCGTCATGGTCGTTACCGGCCATCCGCAACGGCACCAGATGACCATCAAGATGGTGACGCCGCAACAACTGGCGGACGACAAAAGCCTAGAACTGTGGGCGCTGCCGAAAGATGACGCGCCACGCTCGCTCGGCCTACTCGCCGCCAATGGCGTGGTCACGCTAACCCTGCCGGATAACATGCCGCCGAATGCAGTCCCTGCCCTGGCTGTTTCGCTGGAGCCCAAAGGCGGCTCGCCTAACCCCAATGCGCCAAGCGGGCCGGTGCTTTACAAGGGAGCATGGGTGCAGATATAAAGATCAAGCCGAGCAAAAAACAAAGCGGGCTCGTAATCTCACGAGCCCGCTTTGTTCATTTTTTGCGCAGATACGTCTTCTCATTATCTGTATGCGTACCATAAAAGCAGCACGCTGATCGCCAGAAATATCCAGTAATCAACCGGCGCGCCGCAGGCCCATTTCTTGTGCCAAGAACCGTGATCTTGGTGGAAACGCTTCCAGCCAAAAGCAGGATTCAGCAGGAACCAGAGGAAATCTTCCAGTATCCAAAACAACATAATGCAGGCGATCACCCTTGCTTCCATCTGCAGCGACCAGCGCGCCATGAAAAATAGCGGGAAGTGGAAAAAAATGGCGATGAAAGGGAAAACCCAAGCGTGATAGCCGGTCATGGCGCGACCGCCCCAGAAGATGTCGAGCAGCCAGTGGTCTTCGATACGCCAGGTCGGTAGATTGGCGGCCCAGCCGGCTTCACCTTCGATGTGGATTTCGGCCATGGCAAAAAAATAGGCCAGTACCGTGACGCAGAACAAGGTCAAAACGAGTTGCACAAGATCTGATACCTGCATGTCAATTTTCCGCAAATGTAAAACAGCGGAATATTACATGAGGACGGCCGCTAAAAAATGACCGGAAGATGACGCGTGAGATCAGCGTAGTTTTGCTTGCCAAACCAGTCACTTCCTGGCTTACAATCCCCATAACCACCGCCGGTTGTGGCGGTTCAGTCCAACAGCGTTTATCTGCCGCTGGCACTTCGCAACGCTTGACCAGCGCTGACGAAGCGGCAGATAAACACTATTCGTTAGGCATGATTACAACGGAGGCGCCAGTGTTCCCGCAGTCAGTTACAGAGCAGCTTAACTACTACGTTTATTTTCTTCGCGACCCAAGCAATAAGGAAGTTTTTTACGTCGGCAAAGGCAAAGGGAACCGAGTGTTTGAGCACGTCGCGTGCGCGTTAGCCGACGAGACCGAGACAGACAAGCTTGATCGCATCAGAACGATTGAGAAGTCCGGCAAGTCCGTTGAACATTTCGTGCTTCGTCACGGGCTCACCGAACGCGCTGCATTCGAGGTCGAAGCCGCCGTTATTGATTTCGTTGGCATCCCCAATCTATCAAATCTCCAAGCCGGACACTATTCAACAGACTTTGGTATCAAGACCACTGAAGAAGTTAGCGCTA
>JAFECY010000205.1 GCA_018241865.1 Pseudomonadota bacterium
AAATCAACGGCATCGATACGCGCAAAGAATACAAGCGCTTCTATCCAGAAGGCGAAGTGATGGCGCATGTGGTGGGTTTTACCAATGTTGAGGACAAAGGCCAGGAAGGCATGGAGCTGGCGGCGCAAAAGAGTTTGGCTGGCGTGACCGGCAGCCGGCGCGTCATCAAAGACCGACTTGGCCGCATCGTCGAAGATATTCGGGCGGTACATGAGCCGCACGACGGCCGCGACTTGGCCTTATCGATCGATAGCAAGATTCAGTACATCGCGTTTTCGCAATTGAAAGACGCGGTCGAGAAAAACAATGCCAAAGCTGGAGGCATCGTGGTGCTCGACGCCAAGAGTGGCGAAGTGCTGGCGCTGGCCAATCTGCCGACTTACAACCCGAACAATCGCGCGGTATTGACCGGCGCACAACTGCGTAATCGCGTGGTCACCGATACTTTCGAGCCGGGTTCAACCATGAAACCCTTTACGGTGGCGCTGGCGCTGGAAGACAAACGCGTCACACCGGATACGCCGATTCAAACTGCGCCCGGCAAGATGACCATCGGCACCGCCACCATTGGCGATGCCCATCCGCATGGCGTGCTGACGGTGTCGCAGGTGATTCAGAAATCCTCCAATATCGGCACCGCCAAACTGGCGCTGCAGATGCCGCCGCAGGAAATGTGGGAAATGTTCACGACGCTCGGTTTCGGTCAGCAACCAAAGTTCGGTTTCCCCGGCGCAGTGGCCGGCCGCGTGCGCCCCTATAAATCTTGGCGGCCGATTGAACAGGCCACTATGAGCTACGGCCACGGCATCTCGGTATCGCTGATTCAAATGGCGCGTTCTTACATGATCTTTGCCCGCAACGGCGACACCATTCCGCTATCTTTTCAGAAAGTGACGGATATGCCGATCGGCCAGCGCATCATTTCCGAAAAAACTGCGCGTGAAGTGCGTGCCATGTTGGAAACCGTCACCAGCCCCGGCGGCACGGCACCCAAGGCGCAGGTGCCGGGCTATCGCGTCGCTGGCAAGACCGGCACTGCTTACAAGGTGGTGGGTGGCAAGTACGTCAATAAGTATGTGGCGTCATTCGTCGGTTTCGCGCCGGTATCCGATCCGCGCATCATCATCGCCGTGATGGTTGATGAACCTACTGGGAAATTTCACTACGGTGGCGATGTCGCCGCACCGGTCTTTGCATCCGTTGCTGCCAACGCCCTGCGTGCACTGAACGTCGCACCGGACTCGACCGTAACTAACATCATCATCCCGGAAAATGGCGAAAAGGAGAGCCTGTGACGCGTGCGCTGCATTCTGTCGCCGAGTGGATCAAGCGTCATGCGCCGCAAGCGCAACTGACTGCGGACTCGCGAGCGATCCGGCGTGGTGATGTGTTCTTTGCCTATCCGGGCGAGGTTGCCGATGGCCGCCAGTTCATCGCGCAAGCCATCGAGAGCGGCGCGGCGGCAGTGGTGTGCGAAGCGGATGCCTACGTTTGGGACGATGCGCAAGCGCTGCCGCATCTGGCGGTACGTGATTTGAAAGACCAAGTTGGCGTCATCGCCAACGATTTCTACGGCCATCCCGATCGCGAGATGTTCATCGTTGCCGTTACCGGCACCAATGGCAAAACTTCCTGCACGCAGTGGCTGGGCAGTGCGCTGTCGCATCTCGGCTATCCGACTGGTGTGATCGGCACTCTCGGCGTTGGCGTGTATCGCAGCGGTGTGGCGGAGAGTTTCGAGGCAACCGGCTACACCACGCCCGATGCCTTGCTGTTGCAGCGCCGGTTGGCGGACATGCGCTCTGCCGGCGTGCAGGCGCTGGCGATCGAAGCGTCTTCGATCGGCTTGCAAGAGCAGCGCATGCAAGGCATGCATGTCGATGTCGCGGTGTTCACGAATTTGACGCGCGATCATCTGGATTACCACGGCGACATGGCGGCTTACGAGCAAGCCAAGACCATGTTGTTCGATTGGCCGGGATTGAAACATGCAGTGCTGAATTTGGATGACGCAGCCGGCTTGCGCATCGCGCAGAAATTACGTGCCAGCCAGCCCACATTGCCGATTACCGGGGTCAGTATCGAAGGCAAAAATGCTGATGGCGCCGTCTTGTTGCAGGCGAGCGAAATTCGCGCCAGTCACAGCGGCACGACCTTCCATCTGCAAGCGCCGGGTGCGGAAATGCAGGTGAAGACGCAATTAGTTGGTCGCTTCAATGTCGGCAATGTGCTGGCCATTATCGGTGCGCTGCTAGCCAAGGGCATCGACGCGCGTACTGCGATCGATGCGGTCGAGGCGTTGGTGGCGGTTCCAGGCCGTATGCAGCAGTTAGGCGGGCAAGATGCGCCATTAGTGGTGATCGATTACGCGCACACGCCGGATGCGTTGGAAAAGGTGTTGGCGGCGCTGGAGCCGATCGCGCAAGAGCGCGAGGGCGAGTTGTGGTGCGTAGTCGGTTGCGGTGGTGATCGCGATGCAGGCAAGCGGCCGCAAATAGGTAAGGCGGCGTTGCTGGCCGATCACGTAATCGTCACCAGCGACAACCCGCGCAGCGAAGAACCGGCGGCGATCATCGCGCAAATCATGCAAGGAATGGGTGAGGTGAGCGGTTTGAAATACGCGCCGCAGGTGATCGAAGATCGTGCCGCGGCCATCCTGTCGGCGATCAAGCACGCCGGTAAAAATGATGTCGTGCTGTTGGCTGGCAAGGGTCACGAAACCACGCAAGAAATTCGCGGCCGCAAGCTGCCGTTCCTCGATGCCGACCACGCCGCGCTGGCGTTGGCAGCTCGGCCGATGCAGGGAGGACATTGATGCAGGCCTCTCTGATGCAATTGCAGCCGCACCTGACGCAAGCGCGTATCAGCGCTGACGCTGCGTTTAGCGGCGTGTCAACCGATAGCCGCAGCGTCGCCGCCGGCAACTTGTTCGTCGCGTTGCAGGGCGAGCGTTTCGATGCGCATGATTTCTTAGCTGAGGTGGCGGCGCGCGGCGTCGCGGCCGTGGTGGTCGATCATGTTCCCGCCGGCTTGGCGGTACCGGCTCTGATCGTGCCCGATACCCGCGCTGCACTCGGTGAAATTGCCAACTGGTGGCGTCGGCAGTTCAGCATGCCCATCATTGGCGTCACCGGTAGCAATGGCAAAACCACGGTCAAGGAAATGATCGCATCGATTCTTGCCGCAGCTTTTGGCGACGCACATTATTTGGCTACGCGCGGCAACTTGAACAACGAGATTGGCGTGCCGCTGACATTGTTCCGTCTCAATGCCGATTGCCGTGCTGCCGTGATTGAATTGGGTATGAACCATCCGGGCGAGATCGCTGTGTTGTCCGCCATCACGCAACCGGCTGTCGGTTTGGTCAACAACGCCCAGCGCGAGCATCAGGAATTTATGGCCAGCGTGGAAGCGGTGGCGGAAGAAAATGGCGCAGTGATCCGTTCGTTGCCGGCCGATGGCGTGGCGGTATTCCCGGCAGATGATACCTATGCGCCGCTGTGGCGCGACTATGCCGGCCAGCGTCGCGTGATGAGTTTTGGTTTGAGCGCGACAGCCGATGTGCGCGGCAACTATGTCGCCCATGCTTTCGGTAGTGCTGTCACGGTTACGACGGCGCAGCAGCAATTCAGTGTCAACTTGGCGGCCGCCGGCGAACACAATGTACGCAATGCCTTGGCCGCCGCCGCTTGCGCATTGGCGATCGGCGTCAGCATCGACAAGGTTAAGCAGGGTCTGGAAGCGTTCGCCCCGGTCAACGGCCGCCTACAGCGCAAGCAAGCCAGTAATGGCGCGCTGCTGATCGACGATACCTATAACGCCAATCCTGATTCAGTGCGCGCGGCCATCGATGTGTTGGCGCAAGCTGCCGCGCCGCGCATTTTGGTGTTGGGTGATATGGGTGAAGTCGGCAACGACGGGCTGAAATTTCACGAAGAAGTTGGCGCTTATGCCGCTGTGCGCGGCATCGAACATCTGTTGACGCTGGGCGAGTTGGCGCAACATAGCGCCGCCGCTTTCGGCGCGAACGGCGCACATTACACCGACATTCATGCAATCAATCAGGCCGCACAAGCGCTGCTGACGACCGACGCAACAGCATTGGTCAAGGGGTCGCGCTTCATGAAGATGGAACGCGTGGTCGCCCATCTCACTGGTCAATCAACTCAAGGGAATCACTAGCATGCTGCTTTGGCTGGCACAATATTTTCACCAAGACATCAGCGCGTTTCGGGTGTTTAACTTCATCACCTTTCGTGCGGTGTTCGCCACCATGACGGCGCTGGCGATCGGCCTGATCGCTGGTCCGGGTGTGATTCGGATGCTGCAGCGCTTGAAGGTGGGGCAGGCGGTGCGCACAGATGGACCGCAAACGCATCTGGTCAAGAGTGGCACGCCGACTATGGGCGGCGCGTTGATCTTGATCGCTATTGGCATTTCGGTCTTTCTGTGGAGCGACTGGAGTAATCGTTTTATTTGGCCAGTGATGATCGTCACGCTTGGCTTTGGTGCGATCGGTTGGGTCGATGATTACCGCAAGGTGGTGTACAAAGATCCGAACGGCATGCGCTCGCGCGAGAAGTATTTCTGGCAATCGTTGATCGGCCTCAGCGCGGCAATTTATCTGGCATTTTCCGTGTCGGCACCGACCAATGCCAAAGTGTGGGAATTGTTCATCGCCTGGGTGCAGTCCGGTTTTAGCATGGACTTGCCGCCAAAGGCCGACTTGATCGTGCCATTTTTCAAAACAGTGAGCTACCCGCTCGGCGTCTGGGGTTTCATCGCGCTGACCTATTTCGTCATCGTCGGTACCAGTAACGCAGTGAACCTGACCGACGGGCTCGACGGCCTAGCGATTATGCCGACTGTGATGGTGGGCGGCGCGCTCGGTTTGTTTGCCTATCTGGCCGGACATATCGTGTATTCCAAATATCTGCTGATTCCGCATATTCCCGGCGCGGGTGAATTGCTGATTTTTTGCGGTGCGATGACCGGAGCCGGGTTGGCCTTCCTTTGGTTTAACGCGCATCCAGCACAAGTTTTTATGGGCGACGTTGGCGCGCTGGCGTTAGGTGGCGCGTTGGGGACGATTGCCGTGATCGTGCGCCAAGAAATCGTATTGTTCATCATGGGCGGCATCTTCGTGGTGGAAACTTTATCGGTGATGGTGCAGGTGGCTTACTTCAAGTTCACCAAAAAACGCTATGGCGTCGGTCGCCGCATTCTGCTGATGGCGCCGTTGCATCACCACTATGAACAGAAGGGCTGGAAAGAAACGCAAGTCGTGGTGCGCTTCTGGATCATCACGATGATGCTGGTGCTATTCGGTTTGTCCACGTTGAAATTGCGCTAAGTTAAAAAAATGAATTACCAAGGCAAACAGGTTCTGGTACTCGGGCTCGGTGAATCGGGTCTGGCGATGGCATGGTGGCTGGCGCGCTGCGGCGCGGCCGTGCGCGTTGCCGACACGCGCGCCATGCCGGAACGTCTGCCGCTCTTGCGTGAAAAGCTGCCGGCCGTCGCATTCGTCGCCGGCGAATTCAGCGCAGGCCTGCTCGATGGCATCGATGTCGTCGCCGTCAGTCCCGGCCTTGCGCCGACGCGCGAACTGGCGACCATTATTCCCGCAGCGGCGGAAAAGAATATCCCGGTGTGGGGCGAGATCGAGTTATTCGCTCAAGCACTGGCGGCATTGAAAAATGAACGCAATTACACGCCGAAGGTGATTGCCATTACCGGCACCAACGGCAAAACCACGGTCACCAGCCTGACCGGCCTGCTGTGCCGTCGTGCAGGGTTGACCACCCAGATTGCCGGCAACATCAGCCCGGCCGCGCTCGACGTGTTGCGCGCGGCGCTAGAGGAGGACAAGCTGCCGCAAGCTTGGGTGTTGGAATTGTCCAGTTTCCAGTTGCACACGACCTACAGTTTGCATGCCGATGTGGCGACGGTGCTGAATGTGACGCAAGATCATCTCGACTGGCACGGCGACATGCAAGCCTATGCCGATGATAAGGCACGTATTTTCGGCGTCAATACGATACGTTTGCTCAATCGTGATGATGCGTATGTGATGAAGATGTCGTCGGCGTTGGGAAGCGAAATCAGCTTCGGTGCGGGCGAACCGCAACAGGGCGATTGTTTCGGCCTAGTCAACGAAAATGGCATGCAATGGTTGTCTGTAGCGATCTCGACTGAAGAGGGCGAAAAGAAACGCCGCAAAAAAAGCAGCGAGGAAGACGCGCCGATCATGCTGAATCGTCTGATGCCAGTCGATGCCTTGCAGATTCGCGGTCAACATAACGCGATCAATGCGCTGGCCGCGCTGGCGCTGTGTCGCGCAATCGGCTTGTCGTTGGCGCCGCTGCTGCACGGTTTGCGCGAGTATCGCGGTGAGCCGCACCGGGTTGAGTTGGTGACGACGGTAGGCGGCGTTGAATATTACGACGACAGCAAAGGCACCAATGTCGGCGCAACGGTGGCGGCATTGCATGGATTGGGGATGCATCATGCTGGTGGCAGCAAATTGATTTTGATTGCCGGCGGCGATGGTAAGGGGCAGGATTTTGCACCGTTGCTTGAGCCGGTAGCGAAATACGTGCGTGCTGTTTTTTTAATCGGCAAAGATGCGCCGGCATTGCGCACGGCGTTATCGCCTACCGGTGTCGCACTGATCGATTGCGCTAGCTTGGAAGCAGCGACGCAAGCTGCCGCCGACGCTGCGCAAGTGGGCGATGCAGTTTTGTTGTCGCCGGCGTGCGCCAGTCTCGACATGTTCAAGAATTACGCGCAGCGGGCGCAAGTGTTTATCGATACGGTGCGCGAAATTGGTTTGTCGCGTGGTGAGGTGAGTGCATGAAATTTGCGTTGCCCTTCTTTTCGAGCAACACCGGCGCTGCGCCGGTGGCCGGCATCGGCCAGCGTTCGAAAATGATGGAATACGATCAGCCCCTGATCTGGGTGCCGCTGCTGCTGATGTTGTTAGGCACGGTGATGGTTTATTCGGCATCGATCGGT
>JAFECY010000206.1 GCA_018241865.1 Pseudomonadota bacterium
CAGATTCGTTTTTTTGGTTTGATTGCGTTGCTGAGCGGATTGGCCACGATCAGCCTGATCCAATTATTTTCCTGATTTATTGATAAGCAGTCGTTATGCCCAACTGGCTTCTTCCTGAAAATATCGCCGATGTCTTGCCGTCCGAAGCACGCAAGATCGAAGAATTGCGTCGCGCCATCCTCGACCATTTCCACCGGTATGGCTATGAATTGGTCATGCCGCCGATGCTGGAATATCTTGAGTCGTTACTGAGCGGTACCGGCGAGGATATGGGTTTGCGTACGTTCAAATTGGTCGATCAATTGACCGGCCGCACCATGGGTTTGCGTGCTGATATGACGCCGCAGGTGGCGCGCATCGACGCGCATTTGCTCAATCGCGATACCGTCACGCGTCTGTGCTATGCCGGCAGCGTATTGCATACTCGCCCGTCCGGTTTGCATGCGACGCGCGAGCCGCTGCAGATCGGTGCCGAGATATATGGTCATGCCGGGCTGGAAGCCGATGCCGAAATTCAGGAGTTGGTGCTGTCCGCATTGCATCTAGCTGGCATTGCCGAAGTGCGATTGGACTTATGCCATGTTGGCGTGGTGCGCGCGTTGTTGCAGAGCGACGCCGCGGCGCAAAAAAATGAGGCCGAGCTGTTTGGCTTACTGAAATCTAAGGATGTCGCCGGATTGGCTGCCATTAGCACAGGGTATGCGCCGACGACGCAGGCGGCATTGTTGGCTTTGCCGAATTTGTATGGCGATGTCCGTGTGCTTGCAGATGCACGCAAAATTTTGCCGCCGCTGTCAGGCATCACGCAAGCACTGGACGAACTTGCCGTGCTAGCTGATTTGGCAGGTAGTACGAATGTGACGATCGATCTCGCTGATTTGCGCGGCTATCATTACGAAAGTGGCGCGATGTTTGCCGCTTATGTACCGGGCTTGCCGAATGCTGTGGCGCGTGGCGGGCGTTACGATCATGTTGGCGAAGCATTTGGTCGTGCGCGCCCCGCAACTGGTTTCTCGATGGATTTGCGAGAATTGGCGCGCTTGTTGCCGAGTGCTGCGCCGAGGCGTGCGATCCGTGCGCCGTGGGGACGGGATGCAGCTTTACGAAGCAAGATCGCTGAATTGCGTAAATCAAGCGAGATCGTGATTCAGCGTTTGCCTGGCCACGATAATGAACAGGATGAATGCGATCGCGTACTCGTACTCGAAAATGGAAACTGGATACTCAAGAATGCAGGTTAACAAGATGTCTGAAAAAGCAAAAAACGTGGTGGTCATCGGTACCCAGTGGGGCGATGAAGGTAAGGGCAAGATCGTCGATTGGTTGACCGATCATGCACAAGGCGTCGTGCGCTTCCAAGGCGGCCATAACGCCGGCCATACGTTGGTGATCGGCGGTCAAAAAACCGCTCTTCAATTGATCCCCTCGGGCATCATGCGTCCCGGTGTGGCCTGCTATATCGGCAACGGTGTGGTGTTGTCTGTGCCTGATCTGCTGCGCGAGATCGACAAGTTGCAAGCCAGTGGCGTGGAAGTCTGCTCGCGCTTGAAAATCTCGGAAGCCTGTCCGCTTATTCTGCCGTATCACACTGCGCTGGATGCGGCGCGCGAAGCGGCGCGCGGTGCGGCCAAGATCGGCACCACCGGCAAGGGCATCGGCCCGGCCTACGAAGACAAAGTGGCGCGGCGTGCCATACGCGTGGCTGATTTGTTGAACGAAAAACGCTTTGCCGAAAAACTGGCGGAAAATCTCGACTATCACAACTTCGTGCTGACTCAGTACCTGAAAGCGCCAGCGGTCGATTATCAAAAGACGCTGGACGATGCCTTGGCCAACGTGCTGCGCATCAAGCCGATGGTGGCCGATGTTTCCAGCGCTCTGTACGCCGCGCACAAGGCCGGCGCCAATCTGCTGTTTGAAGGTGCGCAAGGCAGTCTGCTCGACATCGACCACGGCACTTATCCTTACGTCACATCCAGCAATTGCGTGGCCGGTAATGCCGCCGCCGGTGCTGGCGTCGGGCCGAACATGCTGCATTACATCCTTGGCATCACCAAGGCGTACACCACGCGGGTCGGCTCCGGGCCATTCCCGTCGGAGTTGCCGACCGATGCCGGTGTCGGCAAGCATCTGGCCAGCGTCGGTCATGAGTTCGGCACCGTCACCGGCCGCGCCCGCCGTTGCGGCTGGTTCGATGCGGCATTGCTCAAGCGCTCGGTGCAGATCAACGGCGTCACTGGTATGTGTCTGACCAAGCTCGATGTGCTCGACGGATTGGAATCACTGAAGATTTGCACCGGCTACAAGCTCGATGGCAAGACGGTCGATATTTTCCCGGTTGGCGCGGAAGATGCCGGTCGCTGCGAACCGATTTACGAGGAAATGGCGGGCTGGCATGAATCGACCGTCGGCGCCAAGTCGATGGCGGCGCTGCCGGCCAATGCCCGCGCCTATATTGAACGCATCGGCCAACTGGTCGGTGTGCCGATCGACATGGTTTCCACCGGCCCCGACCGCGAGGAAACCATTGTGCTGCGCCATCCCTTCAAGTAAAACGGCGTCGGACAGGAGAACATGATGCCTGCCTCCGACCAAGACAATCTCCGGGTTTCCTGGGACGCGTACCATCGCGCGATCGAGGAATTGATCGTGCTGGTGCATCGCTCCGGCTGGCAATTCGATCAAGTGCTTTGCCTAGCGCGTGGTGGCTTGCGGCCAGGCGATGTGTTTTCCCGAGTGTTTCGCGTGCCGCTGGCGATACTCTCGGTCAGTTCCTATCACAAGGGAGCGGCGCGCAAGCGCGGCGATCTGGATATCGCCCATCACATCACCATGCCGACCGGCACGTTGCGTGGCAGGGTGCTGCTAGTGGATGATCTGGTCGATTCCGGTACCACGCTGGAAAATGTCCAGGTTCATCTGCAGGAAAATTTTCCCGAAGTGATCGAAGTGCGTTCCGCTGTGATCTGGTACAAGGCTTGTTCAGTGTTCAGGCCGAATTACTATTTGCACTACCTCAAGAATAATCCTTGGATACACCAGCCCTTCGAGGCGTATGACAGCATGGGGCTGGAACAATTGATTGCAAAACGCGAGTAGTAGAAAAGCAAAAAGGCTCGCCGAAGCGAACCTTTTTAAACTTGGTGCCCACGGAGGGACTCGAACCCCCACACCTTGCGGCACATGGACCTGAACCATGCGCGTCTACCAATTCCGCCACGTGGGCCTAACGAAGACGGCAATTATAGCGGATTGTCTTCGGAAGTCAAATAATGATCGCTGGGCGTGATGCAAAAGTCATGGTCGTAATTAGGCAATTTCCATGCTGCTCCGTTACACTAGACCGCTACTGATTGATCTCTCATCTCATTTCACCGAAGCCCTCTCTTGAGCCAATATCCCTATTCCATTCCTAGCC
>JAFECY010000207.1 GCA_018241865.1 Pseudomonadota bacterium
CCATGAAATGCTTTCGTCAGTGGTTGTAATAATAATGGTGGATGAATAGGTTAAATAGGGTTGAATAGGTTGCATGAGCGAGTCACCGCGCATCCGCGCGGCACGGTCATCGCTCAACCTTGCAATTCAGCCTTGCAATAAAGCGTCGAGCTTGCCCTGTTTTTCCAGCGCGCTCAAGTCGTCGAAACCGCCGACATAGGTATCGCCGATATAAATTTGCGGCACAGTGCGACGGCCGGTTTTCTGCATCATGTCGTCGCGCTGTTGCGGGTCGAGATCGATGCGAATCTTTTCGATGTCCGCCACGCCCTTGGCTTTCAGCAAACGCTCGGCCATCATGCAATACGGGCAAACGCCGGTGCTGTACATCAAAACACGCGCAGTCATATTCACCTCACTTGACCAACGGCAGTCCCTGCGACTGCCATGCCGTCGCGCCGCCTGCCAAACTATAAACCTCGGCGCAGCCAGCCTTGCCAAGCTGACTGGCAGCACGCGCCGACCGCACGCCCTGTTGGCACACTGCGATCACGTTCTTCGATTTGAATTTTTCGATCTCGCTCTGGCGATTGGGAAATTCATTCAACGGAATGTTGACCGCGCCGGCCAAATGCCCGGTCGCAAACTCGGCCGGATCGCGCACATCGACGATCACGGTCTTGCCTTGATTAATCATTTGCGTCGCTTGGAGCTGCGACAACTTGCGGCCGCGCGTCTGCAGAGTCGGCCACAACAACATACCGCCGGAGAGGGCGGCAGCGGCCACCAACAGGAGATTGAGAGGGTTGCTAAAGAAATTCACGATAGTCCAATGGTTCAAGTAACCGCGCCATTATAAAATAGATGGCTGAGCGCGAGGCAAAGCGCGCATTCCGCACCCGCCATCGCCACCTATTTCACCATTTCTCTCACTTTTCACTTCACCATCATGTACAAAATCGTATTCATGCGCCACGGCGAATCGACTTGGAATCTGGAAAATCGCTTCACCGGCTGGACTGACGTCGATCTGACCGAAAAAGGCGTGAACGAAGCCAAACAAGCTGGCCAAGTACTCAAAGCTGCCGGCTTCGATTTCGACCTGTGCTACACCTCGGTGCTGAAGCGCGCCATTCGCACGCTGTGGCTGACACTTGATGAAATGGATAGGATGTGGCTGCCGGTGAAAAATAGCTGGCGTCTGAACGAACGTCACTACGGCGCGCTGCAAGGCTTAGACAAGGCGGAAACCGCCGCGCAATACGGCGACGCGCAAGTGCTGATCTGGCGGCGCAGCTATGACATTCCGCCCCATCCGCTGGCTGCCGACGACAGCCGCACCTCCTACGCCGACCCGCGCTACGCCGGCTTGCCGCGCGCGGACATTCCACTGACCGAATGTCTGAAAGACACCGTGGCGCGCGTCATTCCCTACTGGAACGAAGAAATCGCTCCGGCGATCCGCAGCGGCAAGCGCATACTGGTATCCGCCCACGGCAACAGCTTGCGCGCGCTCATCAAGCATCTCGACAAAATCAGCGACCAAGAGATCGTCGGCCTCAATATCCCCAACGGCCAACCACTGGTGTACGAACTCGACGCCGATCTGCAGCCGATCAAGCATTACTACCTCGGCGATGCCGCCGCGATCGAAGCCGCCATGCAGGCCGTCGCCAATCAAGGCAAGGCCAAATAAGCACGCCGCGAGTACGCATTGACTGTCTCCCGTTCTCATCCCTCAATGCGTCTGCTCGCTGCCGCTTTAGCTGGTGTTCTGCTGCTGGCGCTGCCGGCCGATGCCGCCAAACTCAGCGAACGCGCCAAACAAAAACGCGCCGCTGAAAATGCGCGCAGCGGTCTGCAACAAAAACTCAACGACCTCAAGCGCGACATCCAAAAAACCGAAAGCGCCAAGGGCCACGCATCCGACGACTTGGCCAAATCGGAACAAGCCATTTCTGAAACCAACCGCAGCCTGTACGAGCTAGCCGGGGAACAGCGCGAAACGCAAGCGAAAATCGCGCAACTGACGGCGCAGCAAGTGAAACTGGAAGCCGCTGTCAAACTGCAGCAAACGCAACTGGCCACACTCGCGCGTCAGCAATACGCATCCGGCAACGAAGACCGCACCAAACTGCTACTCTCGGGCGACAATCCGAATCGCATCCAGCGCGAGCTGCGTTATCTCGGCTACGTGGCGCAGGCGCAAGCCAAGCTGATTGCATCGCTGCAAGCCAACCTACAAGCCATCGAAACCAGCAAAGAAGAAACCGAAACCGCCAAGCAAGCGCTGGATGAAATCGCCGAGGAAACCGCCGCCCAGAAATCCGCGCTGGAGCAAGAAAAAGGGCGGCACGCAACGTTGGTGGCGCAATTGTCGAACAAGCTGGCGACGCAAAAAAAAGCCGCCGGCGCGATCGAACGCGACGAGCAGCGCTTGGGTAAACTGGTCAACAAGCTAGCGCAATTGATCGAAGAACAACAGAAGGCGGAAGCAGCCGAACGGCTGCGTCGCCAACGGCAAGCCGAGGCCAAACGGCATGCGCGGAACAAGGGCAAAAAGGGAGCGACCAAGGGCGGCAACATCACCAGCCCCGACGCCATCGACGACGACGAACCGCCCAAAACTTTGGCGCACAATGACTACACTCCGCAAGCTTCGGTGCAAACTGGCGTCAACTTCGCCTCTCTGCGCGGCAGATTACGACTGCCGGTGCGCGGCGACCTCATCGCCAAATACGGCAGCCGGCGCGACGACGGCCCCGCTTGGAAAGGCTTGTTCATCCGCACCGCCGAAGGCGCAGAAGTCAAGGCAGTCGCTGCCGGGCGAGTGGTCTTTGCCGATTGGCTGCGCGGTTTTGGCAATTTAATCATCATCGATCACGGCGGCCAGTACCTGACCATCTACGGCAATAACCAAGCCGTCCTCAAGCACGCCGGCGACAACGTCAAAACCGGTGACGTCATCGCCAACGCCGGTAATAGCGGCGGTAACGCACAATCGGGTTTATACTTTGAAATGCGGTATCAAGGCCGCGCGTTCGATCCCCTCGAGTGGATCTCCCTTAGGTGAAAAAAGAGACATGAGCAGCAAACTGAAGAATTTCGGCCTGATCGGCCTAGGCATCATCGCGGGCGTGGCCGGCTCGATGCAGTTCGACGCGATGGCGCAGAAAAACGCCGGCGCACCGCTACCCGTCGAAGAATTGCGACAACTGGCCGATGTATTCGGTCTCATCAAGTCCGACTATGTCGAACCGGTCGAAGACAAGAAGCTGATAACCGAAGCCATCTCCGGCATGGTCGCCTCGCTCGACCCGCACTCGGCCTACCTCGACAAAAAAGCCTTCAAGGAATTGCGTGAAGGCACGCAAGGCAAATTCGTCGGCCTCGGCATCGAAGTCGGCATGGAAGACGGCTACGTCAAAGTGATTTCGCCGATTGAAGATTCGCCCGCCTACAAAGCGGGACTAAAAGCCGGCGACCTCATCACGCGACTGGACACCACGCCGGTCAAAGGCATGACGCTGGAAGAAGCCGTCAAGCGCATGCGCGGCGAACCCAACACCAAGATCACGCTGACCATCGCCCGCAAGGATGAAGACAAGCCGATCATCGTCACCATCGTGCGTCAAGAAATCCGCGTGCAGAGCGTGAAAGCGAAAGTGGTCGAACCGGGTTACGGCTGGGTGCGCGTCTCGCAATTCCAAGAACCGACCGTGGACGACCTCGCCAAAAAAATCAGCATGATCTACGCACAAGAACCGAACCTGAAAGGTCTGGTGCTCGATCTGCGCAACGATCCGGGCGGCTTGCTACCGAGCGCAATCGGCGTCGCTGCCGCCTTCCTGCCCAAGGACGTGAGCGTGGTGTCCACCAATGGCCAATTGCCGGACTCCAAGCAAACTTTCTACGCCCGCCGTGATTTTTACGCCACCCGTTCGGCCAGCGGCGACGTGCTCGCCAAGCTGCCGGAAGCGGTCAAGAAAGTGCCGATGGTCGTGCTCATCAACGCCGGTTCAGCCTCCGCTTCGGAAATCGTCGCCGGCGCGCTGCAAGACTACAAGCGCGCCACCATCATGGGCACCCAATCCTTCGGCAAAGGCTCGGTGCAAACCATCCGTCAGCTCACCGCCGACACCGCCGTCAAGCTGACCACGGCGCGCTACTACACTCCGAACAACCGTTCGATCCAAGCCAAAGGCATCGTCCCCGATGTCATGGTCGATGAATACGCCGACGGCGACGGCTTGAACGGCCTGCGATTGCACGAAGCCGATTTGCAAAAGCATCTCAGCAACGACAAAGACAAGAGCGCCAATGTCGCCGAGCGCAACCCGCTGGACGAACTGGAAGAAGAACAGCGCATGGCCGCACTCGCCAAAAAGCGCAAACCGCTCGAATTCGGCAGCAAGGAAGACTTCCAGTTGGCGCAAGCCCTGAACCAGTTGAAAGGCTTGCCGGTGCAAGTCGCCAAAGCGCCCAAGGTCGAGAACAAAAACGGCAGCAATGGCAACAAAGATGAAAAAGCCGGCGAGAAAAAATAAACCGGCATGCACAGGACAAGGCCGCAGTGATGCGGCCTTTTTTATGGATGTCGCAGAGATTCGGCGGCAAAATCGGGAGCTACGACAAAATCGAGAACCACGGCGGGCACGGTGACGCGGCGCAAAACATCAACGCTTTTTCCCCTCCCCTTCAAGGGGAGGGCTAGGGTGGGGATGGGTTATGGCCGGGTATTACCCCCATCCCCCTCCCA
>JAFECY010000208.1 GCA_018241865.1 Pseudomonadota bacterium
GGAACAGCATTCATCGCGCATACCAATTTCGCCGACATGAACCAGATGAACAATTTCTTGAAAAACCTAGCGATGGCCGGCGGCTTCCTGTTGTTCGTGCGCTATGGAGCGGGATCACTCAGCATTGACGAAAAAATGGAGAAATGAAATGGGCGGCAAAGAAATCAAGGTTTATCGCGGCGCAGGCAAGCTGCAACATGTAATCGAAATCGGCCAGCACCGCATCCTCACCGATGAAGGACCAATGTACGGCGGCGAGGATACCGGCCCCGATCCGCATGCCTTATTGGCAGCGTCGCTCGGCGCTTGCACCGCGCTGACGATCACGCTGTATGCACGGCGCAAGCAATTCGATCTGCAGGATGTGCAGGTGCGCGTCGAACACAAGCAGGAGGGCGATGCCTATGTTCTGACGCGGCATATCCATTACATCGGCAACCTCGACGCCGAACAACGCACGCGCATGACCGAGATCGCCAACAAGTGCCCGATCCATAAGGTGCTGTCTGGCGAGATTCGCATCGAGACGCAGGAAGAATGACATGAGCGATACCTTGCCGGAAGACAGCGCGCTGGACATCGTGGTGGTGTCGCGCAGCACCGACCTCGGCGACAATTTCGAGGGGCGGCGCGCGCTGCCGTCACGCCAGAAGCGTATGGTCGGCCCCTTCGTGTTTCTCGACCACATGGGGCCGCACTTGTTCAGCCCCGGTAGCGGGCTGGATGTGCGGCCGCATCCGCACATCGGTTTGGCGACGGTCACGTATTTATTTACCGGTGAAATTTTGCATCGTGATAGCTTGGGCAGCGTGGAAACCATCCGCCCCGGCGATGTCAACTGGATGACGGCCGGCAGCGGCATCGTCCATTCGGAACGCACCGCGCCGCAGACGCGGCAGCACGCATCGTCGCTGGCCGGCCTGCAGTGCTGGGTGGCGCTGCCGCGCGCGCAGGAAGAATGCGCGCCGGATTTCCGCCACACCGGCGTCGCCGAATTGCCGGTGATGGAAGGCGAAGGCGTGACGGCGCGCATCATCGCCGGCAGTTACTTCGGTCGCCGCTCGCCGGTCGCCACGCTGTCCGATTTGTTTTATGTCGATGTGCAGTTGCAGCCGGGCGCGCGACTCGACATTCCGCCCGAGTATGCCGAGCAGGCGTTGTATCTGGCCGAGGGTTCGCTCGATCTCGACCGCGACGGCAGCTTCGACGCCGGCCAGTTGCTGGTGCTCAAGCCGGGACGTTCCATCACCTTGCGCGCCGGCCTAGGCGGCGCACGTTTGATGCTGCTGGGCGGTGAACCGATGGACGGACCGCGTTACCTGACTTGGAACTTCGTCTCCAGCAGCGCCGACCGCATCGAACAAGCCAAGGAAGATTGGCGTCAGCAAAGAATGGGGCAGGTGCCGGACGAGCCCGATTACATCCCCCTGCCAGATCTGCCGGGCAAGCCGGTACACTTTCCCTGAGAAAGCCGACCATGAGCGACGTACTCGAACGCAATAAAAAAACCGTGCTCGCTTTTTACGACCTGATGTTCAACCAGTGCCAGCCGCTGGAAGCGGTGCGGCGCTACGTCGGCAACATCTACATCCAGCACAATCCGCACGTCGGCGATGGCGTCGCCGCTTTCATCGATTACTTCGAGCGCATGGCGCGCGAGTATCCCGGCAAGCAAGTGCATTTCAAGCGCGTCGTCGCCGAAGGCAATCTGGTGGTGCTGCATTGTCATCAGGAATGGCCGGGCGACCACGACTGGGCCGGCATCGATATTTTCCGGCTCGACAGCGAAGGCAGGATCGTCGAGCACTGGGACGTGCTGCAAACTATCCCGGATGATCCGGCCAACCACAACACGATGTTTTAAGGAGATAAACATGGACATGATGTTCGACTGGAATGGATATCAGAAACAATTGATGGGCCGCATCGGCGAAATCGGCAAGCTCAGCCCCGGCACCGTACAGGGCTATCAAGGACTTTCGACTGCCGGCGACAAGACCAATATCCTCGACGCCAAAACGCGCGAATTGATCGCGCTGGCGGTGGCGGTGACGCGCGCCTGCGACGGCTGCATCACGGTGCACACCAGCGCCGCCGCCAAGCACGGCGCTACCCGCGAAGAAATCGCCGAGGCGCTGGGCGTGGCGATCGCGGTCAATGCCGGCGCAACGCTGGTGTATTCGGCGCGGGTGATGGATGCCTTCGCCGCCAAACAAGCTTAAGACGACTCGCAATAAATTACGGCGCAGTGCACCCTTGCAATGCACTCTCGCAGTACACTATTAAAAAGCGCGTATTCGTCGCGCACCATCTGTCGCAGAAAAACAAACAGGAGGCGGCAATGCGGAACAGGAAGCGCATGACCATGATGGCGAGCCTGCTGGCAAGCGTTTGCTGCGCGGCGCATGCGGAACCCGATCTGCAACTGTACGGCTCGGTGGACATGGCGCTGATGTACGTCAGCAATACGGGTGGCGGCAACGCGAAAGTAGAAATGCGTAACGGCAATCTGGCCGCCAGCAAGTTCGGCTTCAAGGGTGGCGAAGATTTGGGCGGCGGCACGCAACTCAGTTTCATTCTCGAAGCCGGATTCGACGCCGGCTTGCCCAACGCATCGGCTCCGTTCAGTCGGCAAACCACCATCAGCATCGCCAACCCCGCCACCGGCGCATTGACTGTCGGCCGGCAATACACGCCGTATTACCTGTTCGTCGGCCCGCTCGGGCCGACCACGGCCGCGACCGGCGCAACCGGCGCGCATCCCGGCGACATCGACGGCCTCGACACCACGATCCGCATCGCCAACTCGGTCAGCTATGCTTCGCCGGTATGGTCGGGCGCGCAAGTCAGCGCGCTGTACGGCTTCGGCGAATCGCCGAATGGCACGGCGATCAGCAACACCTTCAGCGCAGCATTCAAATACGAAGGCGGGCCGTGGAAATTCGGCCTGGGTTATTTGCGACTCAAGAACGGCGACGCGCCCGGCGGCGTTTGGAGTTCGGCATCGACCAGTTTCAGCACCTAGCCGCTCAACAACGGTTATCTGTCGGCCGACTTGGTTGAATATCTGGCCGGTGCCGCCCGTTACACCACCGGCAATCTGGTATTCGGCGCGAACCTCAGCAGCGTCAACTATCGACCCGGCGTCAACTCGTTGTTTACCAACACCGCCACCTTCGATACCGCCGGTCTGGTGGCGACTTGGCAGGCTACGCCGGCATGGTTTTTCGGCGCCAGCTACAGCTACACCCGCGAACGCGCCGCCAACGGCATCGGCAACCCGGCGCGCTATCACCAGCTTTCGTTGGAACAAACCTATGCGCTATCGAAACGCACCACGCTGTATGTGCTCGAAGCCTATCAGCGCGCCGGTGGTTTGACTCTAGGCAAGGCAGGCATCGGCAATCCAGTCAATGCGGTTGCGGTGGTCGGCGATTCGCAAAACGGCACGCCTTCGTCCAACGGCAGCCAGAGCGTGATGATGTTCGGCATCCGCCACATTTTTTAAA